>DATMVT010000099.1:0-19776 GCA_035562895.1 Patescibacteria group bacterium
AAGGCGACACAACCCGACTTCTTCAAGCAGCTGTCCAAGCAGCAGCATCCGAAATACCTCTGGATCGGCTGCTCCGATTCGCGCGTGCCGGCGAACCAGATCCTCGGACTGGCGCCCGGCGAAATCTTCGTGCACCGCAACGTCGCCAATGTCGTCGTCCATGCCGACCTGAACTGCCTGTCGGTGCTGCAGTTTGCGATCGACGTGCTCAAGGTCGAACACATCATGCTGGTCGGCCACTACGGCTGTGGCGGTGTGCGTGCGGTGCTCGACGGCGCCCGTCACGGACTCGTCGACAACTGGCTGCGCCATGTCGGCGACGTGCTGCAGAAGCATCGCGACGCGTTCGACCCGATCGACACGACCTCGATGAAGCATGCGCGCCTGTGCGAGCTCAACGTGATCGAACAAGTCGTCAACATCTGCCAGACCACGATCGTGCAGGATGCCTGGGAACGTGGCCAGAAGCTCGAAGTGCACGGTCTGGTCTATTCGCTGTTCGATGGGCGTCTGCGCAATCTAGGCATCACCACGCACAGCCACGCCACCCTCGCCGAGGCGTACGTGCAATCGCTGGCGCGACTCGGCATCGCCCGGGGAAGTTTCTGATGAGCGACGTGATCCAGACCTCGAAGGCACCACGCGCCGTCGGCGCCTATCCGCATGCGCGCCGCGTCGGCGACCTGCTGTTCCTGTCCGGCATCGGACCGCGCTCGGCCGCCGACAACAGCATCCCCGGCAATGCCTACGACGCCGACGGCGGACTCGCCTGTTACGACATCGTCGCTCAGTGCCACTCGGTGTTCGCGAACGTGCGTGCCGTGCTCGAAGCCAGCGGCGCGCGCTGGGACGACCTCGTCGACGTGACCGTCTATCTCACCGACATGGCCCGTGACTTCAATTCCTACAACGCGGTCTGGGCAGAATACTTTCCCGATCCAGCGAAAGCGCCGTGTCGCACCACGCTCGGCATCACTGCATTGCCGACGCCGATCGCGATCGAACTGAAGTGCATCGCGGCGTTCAAGTCACTCGGTTGAATCGCGCACCGGAATCTTGCCCCCGTCGCATTCGATGCTGGCGTCGATGGCGGCAAACGTCGCCTTCGCGGTTTCCGACCAATCCTCCTTCTTGCGGATGTCGTTGAACACCAGGAAACGCGGGCCTTCGCGTGTCGGCGGCAGGTCGAAGCCCTCAAACACGTGCGGGTCGCCGAGGAAATTGAAGCGATACAGCACACCGGTCACGTCCTGACCGCACCAGTTCACCGCGCGGCCATCCAGCGGACCTTCCGCGTCCTCGTCGCCCGCACCCAAGGTCTCGGCGAGGAGGCCGAGATAGTCGGCGGCCGTGATCCCGCCGTCCGGCGCGTGCAGTTCCAGTTCGAAGTCACCGCGTTCCAGCGACCAGCTTGAATACGGGTCGCGGTCTACGCGCACGCGCAGCGGTTCCGGGCGCTGGAAGCGAACGCCGCCCTGAGCGAACTCGACGCGTTTCTCCAGGGCTTCCGTGCTGGGTGGGCCGCGCATCTCGTCGAACATCGCGTTGAAGAAGATGCCGGCCAGCGAACGGTCATCGGCCACGTTCGACGAGTTCTCCGACGAACACGCGACGGCCATCCAGAGAACCAAGACGATTGCAGCACGGCGCATCGACGCATTCCTCGGTATTCGGGACGGGAAGGTACACTTGCCGCCCCGCTCGCGCGAGATGCCCCATGCCCCTGCCCGGCCCGATCGATTTCCAGCACTGGATCGATGAGCACCGCCATCTGCTGAAGCCCCCGGTCGCGAACAAGTGCGTCGTCGACGGCGATTTCATCGTGATGATCGTCGGTGGCCCGAACCAGCGCACCGACTTCCACATCGAGGACGGTCCCGAGTTCTTCCACCAGATCGAAGGCGAGATGGTGTTGCGTATCCAGGAAAACTTCGATGGCGCGACGGGCACCGTGCGCGACATCCCGATCAAGGCCGGGGAGATCTTCTACCTGCCGCCGCGTGTGCCGCATTCGCCGCAGCGCATGCCGAACTCGATCGGCCTGGTCATCGAACGCAAGCGACTGGCGCACGAGCAGGACGGACTGATGTGGTTCTGCGAACGCTGCAACCACAGACTCTACGAAGAATTTTTCGCGCTCGAGAACATCGAGACGCAATTCCACGCCGTGTTCGAGCGCTTCTACCGCTCGCATGCACACCGAACCTGCGCAACGTGCGGCCACCTGAATCCGGCGCCGGCGAAGTACGACGCGCCCGAAACCTCGGGAGCGCCCTGAGCCATGCTGAAGATCGACACCCACGCCCATCTGCTGCCGAAGGACTGGCCGAATCTCGCCGAGAAGTACGGCGACACGCGCTTTCCGGTGATCCACCATGCCGAAGGCCGGCATCGCATCTACAAAGACGGCAGGTTTTTCCGCGAGATCTGGCCGAATACCTGGGATGCCGAATTGCGCATCAGCGAATACGCGAAGTTCGGCGTATCGGTGCAGGTGGCCTCCACCGTGCCGGTGATGTTCTCTTACTGGGCCAAGGGCCATCAGGCGCTGGAACTGCATCGCGCGCTCAACGACCATGTCGCCGAACTCTGTCGCACGCACCCAAGGCACTTCGCCGGTGTCGGCACCGTGCCGCTGCAGTCGCCGCAGCTCGCGATCGAGGAAATGGAACGCTGCATCGATCAGCTTGGCCTGTCGGGCATCCAGATCGGATCGCACATCAACGACTGGAACCTCGACGCACCCGAATTGTTCGAGTTCTTCCAGGCCGCGCAAGACCTGCGCGCCGCCGTCCTGATCCATCCCTGGGACATGATGGGCACCGAGGCGATGCCGAAGTATTGGCTGCCCTGGCTGGTCGGCATGCCGGCGGAACAGACGCGCGCCGCGTGCTCGTTGATCTTCGGCGGCGTGCTCGAGCGCCTGCCCAAGCTGCGCGTCTGCTTCGCGCACGGCGGCGGCTCGTTTCCGTACACGATCGGCCGCATCGAGCATGGTTACCGCATGCGCCCGGACCTGGTCGCGACCGACAACCACCGCAACCCGCTCGAATACTTTTCGCGCCTGTTCTTCGATTCCTGCGTGCACGATCCGCAGGCACTGCGCTACCTGCTCGATGTCGTCGGCCACGACCGCGTCATGCTCGGCACCGACTATCCGTTCCCGCTCGGCGAGCAGGTGCCGGGGAGCGGCATCGATGCGCTGGCGCTGGACGATGCTTCGCGCGCGCGCCTGTTCCATGGCGCTGCCCTGGAATGGCTGGGGATCCCACACGCCCGCTTCGCACAGGAATGAATCCGATGATCGAGTTGATGGCCCTGCGCGCCGCTGCGCTCGACGCTTCCGACGAACTCGCGCCCTTTCGGGACGAGTTCCACATCCCGCAACACGAGGGGCGAGATCAGGCCTATTTCTGCGGCAATTCGCTCGGCCTGCAACCGAAGGCGACGCGCCAGGCCCTGATCGACGAGCTCGACGACTGGGCCACGCTCGGCGTCGAGGGGCATTTCCGCGGTCGCCACCCGTGGATGCCCTATCACGCCTTCGTGCGTGACGGCCTCGCGCATGTCGCCGGCGCGCTGCCGAGCGAAGTGGTGGCGATGAACACGCTGACCGCGAATCTGCACCTGATGATGGTGAGCTTCTACCGTCCGACGCGCGAACGTCCGGCCATCCTGATCGAGCAAGGCGCTTTTCCCTCCGATCGTTACGCCGTCGAATCGCAGATCCGTTTCCACGGTTTCGATCCGGCGACCGACCTGATCGAGCTTGCGCCGGATGAACCGAACGGCACGATCTCGATGACGGCGATCGCGCGCACGATCGACCTGCATCGCGATCGTCTCGCGCTGGTGCTGTGGCCAGGCGTGCAATATCGCAGCGGTGAAGCGTACGACCTCGCCGAAATCGTCCGACTCGGCCATGCCGCAAACGCCGTCGTCGGCTTCGATCTCGCGCACGGCATAGGCAACCTGCCACTGCGCCTGCACGACGCGAACGCCGACTTCGCCGTGTGGTGCAGCTACAAGTACCTCAACGCGGGCCCGGGTGCGGTCGCCGGCTGTTTCGTGCACGAGCGCCACGCGCACACCGAGCGTCCGCGTTTTGCCGGCTGGTGGGGCCACGACCAGGCCACGCGCTTCAAGATGGGCCCGGACTTCGTCCCGACGCCGGGCGCGGACGGCTGGCAGTTGTCGAATCCGCCGATCCTGGCACTGGCGCCGCTGCGCGTGTCGCTGGAGATCTTCCGACGTGCCGACATCCACCGCCTGCGCGCGAAGTCGATGTCGATGACGGACTTCTACGCCGAGTCGATCGCGTCCGTTCTTGGCGCGCATCTGGAGATCGTGACGCCACGCGATGCCGATCGCCGCGGCTGCCAATTGTCCTTGCGCGTGCGCGCAGGGCGCGAACGTGGCCGCGCGCTGTTCGAACATCTGGAGCAACACGGGGTGCTTTGCGACTGGCGCGAACCGGACGTGATCCGGGTGTCGCCGACCCCGCTGTACAACCGCTGCGGCGACGTCGTTCCCTTTCTGCGCGTTGCCTCAGCCTTCCTGGGCTGAGTGTCCGCCACGCTTGCGCACGATCAGCATCGCGATCTCCAGCGACTGTTCGTAGTTCAGGCGCGGATCGACCGTCGATTTGTACGCGCGCTCTAGGTCGGTTTCGGTCAGGTCGCGCGCGCCACCCATGCATTCGGTCACGTTTTCGCCGGTCAGTTCGAGGTGCGCACCGCCCAGGCGCGTGCCGGCGGCGACGTGGATGTCGAACGCCTGATCGAGCTCGGAACGGATGTTGTCGAAGCGCCGCGTCTTGTAGCCATTCGCCGTGCTCTCGGTGTTGCCGTGCATCGGATCGGCGCACCACAAAACCTGCTTGCCTTCTCGACGAACCGCGTCCAGCAGCGGCGGCAGGGCGGTGCCGATCTTGGCCGCGCCCATGCGATGGATCAGCGTCAATTTGCCCGGCTCGTTATGCGGATTCAGGAAATCGATGACCGGCAGCAACTGGTCCGGTGTCACCGTCGGCCCGACCTTCAAGCCAACCGGATTCTGGATGCCGCGGCAATACTGCGCGTGCGCGCCGTCGAGTGCAGCCGTGCGCATGCCGATCCACGGGAAATGCGTGGAAAGATTGAACCAGCCCGGATTGCGCGGCACCTGGCGCGTGACCGCTTCCTCGTAGTGCAACAGCAGCGCTTCGTGGGAAGTGAAGAAGTCGACGCGCGTGAAGCTGCCCAGCGTCTCGCCGGCCAAGGTCTCCATGAAGCGCACCGACTCGCCGATCGCCTCGACCATGCGTCGGTAGTCGCGCTGCAGCGGCGAGTGCTCGACCCAACCCAGGTCCCAGTATTCCGGATGATGCAGATCCGCAAAGCCGCCGTCGATCAGGGCGCGCACGAAGTTCATCGTCATCGCCGAATGCGCATGCGCCTGCAACAGACGCTCCGGGTCCGGCTTGCGCGCCGCCGCGTTGAACTCGGGTGCATTGACGATGTCGCCCCGATAGCTCGGCAAGGACACGCCATCGCGCTCTTCGGTATCGGTTGAACGCGGCTTGGCATACTGCCCCGCGAAACGACCGATACGCACGACGGGAAGCTTGAGCCCGTGCACCAGCACGACGCTCATTTGCAGCAACACCTTCAGGCGATTGGTGATGGTCGTCGAATCGCACTCGGAGAAACTTTCTGCGCAGTCGCCACCCTGCAGCATGAATCGCTTCCCCTCGGCGGCTTCGGCGAGGTGCCGTTTCAACGTCAGGATCTCGAGTGACGTGACCAGCGGCGGCAACAGGCGCAACTGCGCGAGGCAGCGCTCCAGATGATCGGCATCGGGATAGGTGGGCTGCTGAGCAGCCGGGCGTTCCCGCCATTGCGCGGGCGTCCAGGAAGTCATCGTGCGTGTCGCCTGTCGAAAGACCACGTTTAACGGACGCGGCGGAAACCGTAATAGATCGCTGCGACGAAGAAGGCGATGAAGAAGAACAGGACCCAATTCGGCATGGACAGGCCGAGGAAAGTCCAGTCGATCACGCCGCAGTCCTGATCGCGGATGAAGATGGTCTTCAATACCTTCAACGCGTCGTAGTATTCAAGCGCATATTGCAGCGACGGCGCGCAGCCATCGAGTTCTTCCGGCGAGAGGCTCTGCAGATAGACGTGGCGACCGGCGATGTAGATGCCGATGCCCGCCCACAACGCGGTGAGCGCACCATACACTTTCCAGCCCCAGTTCTTCGGTGCATGCAGGGCGGCGAGCAATGCCGTCACCCCGACCAGGGAAACGAACACGCGCTGCACCATGCACAGCATGCACGGCTCGAATCCTTGCGCATGCTCAGCGTAAAACGCGTAGCCCATCAAGGCGGCGCAGACCAGGAAGGCCGCGAGGAACGCGGTGCGATTGCTCCAGACGAGCGGGTTCAGACTCATGATGATTCCTATGTTCGGATACCGGAAAAACGGAAGGCCCCGGTCTTTCGACCGAGGCCCTCGCGCAGAAGTTCACCGATGAAGCTTAGGCTTCGACGGCGGCTTCGGTCTGCGGACGGTCGACCAGTTCGACGTAAGCCATCGGCGCAGCATCACCAGCGCGGAAACCGCACCTGAGGATGCGCAAATAGCCGCCCTTGCGCTCGCGGTAACGCGGGCCGAGCTCGGTGAAGAGCACGCCGACGGCCGCCTTGTCGCGCAGGCGATCGAAGGCGAGACGGCGGTTGGCGACGCCGTCCACCTTGGCGAGCGTGATGAGCGGCTCGGCAACGCGACGGAGTTCCTTGGCCTTCGGCAAGGTGGTCTTGATCAGGCCATGCACGAACAGCGAGGTGGCCATGTTCTTGAACATGGCTTCGCGATGCGAGCTGGTGCGATTGAACTTGCGACCGGATTTGAGGTGGCGCATAAATAATTTCCTTTGTGCCTCAGCCGAGCATGCCGTGTTGCACGCCGGCCGGTGGCCAGTTTTCGAGCTTCATGCCGAGCGAAAGACCGCGGGCGGCGAGCACTTCCTTGATTTCGGTGAGCGACTTCTTGCCGAGATTCGGCGTCTTCAGCAGCTCGACCTCGGTGCGCTGCACCAGGTCTCCGATGTAGTAGATGCTCTCGGCCTTCAGGCAGTTCGCCGAACGGACGGTGAGTTCGAGATCGTCGATCGGGCGCATCAGCAGCGGATCGATGCCGGTCGCGGCCGGCTTCGCTGCGGCGCTTTCGCGACGCGTGAAGTCGCCGAACACCGACAGCTGATCGGCGAGGATGTCGGCCGCGCGGCGCACTGCCTCTTCCGCCTCGATGGTGCCGTTGGTCTCGATGTCGAGCACGAGCTTGTCGAGGTCGGTGCGCTGCTCGACGCGGGCGTTGTCGACTTCGAAGGCGACACGACGGATCGGGCTGAAGCTCGCATCGAGCTGCAGGCGGCCGATCGGACGTGATTCCTCATCCGGGCGACGACGCGACAGCGCCGGCTGATAGCCGACGCCGCGCGAGATGCGCAGGCGCATGTTCAGCTGCGTGTCCTTGGTCAGGTGGCAGATGACATGTTCCGGATTGATGATCTCGACGCTGTGGTCGACCTTGATGTCGCCGGCGGTGACGACACCCGGCCCCTTCTTGACGAGAGTCAGCAGGGTTTCATCGTGGCCGTGCATGCGCAACGCGACATCCTTGAGGTTGAGCAGGACTTCGATAACGTCCTCCTGCAGGCCTTCAAGGGTCGTGTACTCATGCAACACGTTGTCGATCTCGACTTCAGTGATGGCACAGCCCGGGATCGAGGAAAGCAGCACGCGACGAAGCGCGTTGCCGAGCGTGTGGCCGAAACCGCGCTCAAGCGGTTCGACAGCGACGCGCGCCCGGTTGGGCGAGAGTCGCTCGGCGGTGATGCCGCGGGCGCGCATGACGCTGGTGGCGTTTGCAACCATGGTGATTGGGCTCTCCAATTACTTCGAGTACAACTCGACGATGAGGTTCTCGTTGATGTCCGACGGCAGGTCTGCGCGATCCGGCGCAGCCTTGAACGTACCGACCATCTTCTTGGCGTCCACTTCAAGCCAGCCCGGCGTCAGATCCATTTCCTGGGACAGCGTCAGCGCTTCCTGGATACGCAACTGCTTGCGGGCGGCTTCGGCCACGGCGACTTCGTCACCGGCCTTGACCTGGAACGAGGCCAGATTGACCTTCTTTCCGTTGACCGTGATCGACTTGTGGGCAACCAATTGACGGGCACCGGCACGTGTCACCGCGAAACCCATGCGGAACACGACGTTGTCGAGACGACTTTCCAGAAGGCGCAGCAGGTTCTCACCCGTGGCGCCCTTCTGGTTCGAAGCCTTGGCGTAGTACAGACGGAACTGGCGTTCGAGCAGACCGTAGATGCGCTTCACCTTCTGCTTCTCGCGAAGCTGGACGGCGTAGTCGGACATCTTGCCCTTCTTGGCAGCGCCATGCTGGCCGGGCTTCTGTTCGAGCTTGCACTTCGAGTCCAGCGCACGCGCCGGGCTCTTGAGACTGAGGTCGGCGCCTTCACGGCGCGCGAGCTTGCAGGTGGGACCGATATAACGAGCCATGGCAATTCTTCCTTAGACGCGACGCTTCTTCGGCGGACGGCAGCCGTTGTGCGGGATCGGCGTGATGTCGATGATGTTCGACACCTTGTAGCCGAGGGCATTGAGAGCACGAACCGCAGATTCGCGGCCCGGGCCCGGGCCCTTGATGCGCACTTCGACGGACTTCAGTCCGTAGTCGAGCGCCGCACGACCGGCCTTCTCGGCGGCAACCTGCGCCGCGAACGGCGTGGACTTGCGCGAACCGCGGAAACCGGCGCCACCGGAGGTCGCCCACGACAAGGCATTGCCCTGGCGATCGGTGATCGTGATGATGGTGTTGTTGAACGAAGCTTGGACATGCGCAATGCCGTCTGTGACGATGCGCTTGACCTTCTTCTTCGGCTTGGAAGCCGCCTGATTCTTGGCATTCATGATGAAGGGGTCCCGGATCGGTTACTTCTTGATCGCCTTGCGCGGACCCTTGCGCGTGCGCGCATTGGTTCGCGTGCGCTGACCGCGCACAGGCAGACCACGACGATGACGCAGGCCACGGTAACAACCGAGATCCTGCAGGCGCTTGATGCTGATGCCGACTTCTCGGCGCAGGTCGCCTTCGACCGTGAACTTGGCGACTTCCTGACGGAGTCGTTCCACCTGGCCATCCGTCAGATCCTTGACCTTGGTGGTCGGATCCAGACCGGCAGCCGTACAAACTTTCTTCGAACGGGACCGACCGATCCCGAAAATGCTCTGCAAGCCGATCCACGCATGCTTGTGGACCGGAATATTTACACCGGCGATACGCGCCATCGCGTCTTCTCCAAAACTGTTAGCGCAGGGAACTCAACATTATACATAGATCAACGCTCTCCGGCGGCACCGGGAACGACCCGCACATCCTTGTGCAGTTGCCTCAGCGCGTAATGCCGCTGCGACCGTAATTCTTCAGGTTCGCCTTCTTCAGCAGGCTCTCGTACTGCGACGACACCAGATGGGCCTGGATCTGCGCGGTGAAATCCATCACCACGACGACCACGATCAGCAACGACGTGCCGCCGAAGTAGAACGGCACGTTCCAGCCCGTTTGCAGGATCGATGGCAACAGGCAGACGGCCACGAGATACAGCGCACCGATTCCGGTCAAGCGCGTCATGACACCGTCGACATAGTCGGCCGTGGCCTTGCCCGGACGGATGCCGGGAATCAGCGCGCCCGACTTCTTCAGGTTCTCGGCCGTCTCGGACGAATTGAACACCATCGCTGTGTAGAAGAACGCGAACACGATGATCAGCACTGCGAACACCAGCATGTACAGTGGTTCACCAGGGCGCAGCATCATCGACATCTGGTTCAGCCAACTGACCGACGACAGACCGCCCATCGACGCGATCGTCGCCGGAAACATGATGAACGAGGACGCGAAGATCGCCGGAATGACGCCCGACATGTTGATCTTGAGCGGAAGGTGCGAGCTCTGGTTGTTGTACGCCCGTGAACCACCCATGCGCCGTGCGTAATTCACCGCGATGCGGCGTTGCGCGCGCTCCATGTAGACGATGAACGCGACCACGGCCAGCACGACCACGACCACGCCGAGACCGACGAAGATGTTCATCTCGTTCGATGCGAGCTGCTTCAGCATCATGCCGACCGCACTCGGCAACCCGGCCACGATCCCGGCAAAGATGATCAGCGAGATGCCGTTGCCAATACCGCGTTCGGTGATCTGCTCACCGAGCCACATCAGGAAAAGGGTGCCCGCAGTCAAACCGATCACGGCGCTGATGATGAACGCTGGGCCCGGATTCACGACCACCGGAAATCCACCTGCGGCAGCAGTCTGGCTCTGCAACGCAATCGCGACGCCGAACGCCTGGAACGCCGCCAGGCCCACCGCGCCATAGCGCGTCAGCTGGGAGATCTTGCGACGTCCCGCTTCTCCTTCCTTGCGCCAGGCCTGCATCGACGGAACCATCGTCGTCATCAACTGCACGATGATCGATGCGGAAATGTAAGGAACGACGTTCAACGCGAACACCGACAAGCGCTCAAGCGCCCCGCCGGAGAACATGTTGAACATGTCGAGAATGGTGCCGCCCTGGCTGTCCATCAACTGCGTCATCGCCTGCGGATTCACGCCCGGCACCGGCACGAATGTGCCGAGGCGGAACACGATCAATGCGAGCACGACGAAGATCAGACGATCGCGAAGCTCGGTCATGCGACCGAGATTCGCGAGCGGGCCCTGTGCTGGTGCCGAGGGATTCGCCACGCCTTACTCCATCGTGCCGCCGGCCGCTTCGATCGCCGACTTGGCTCCGGCGGTGGCGAGCAGACCTTTGAGCGTATAGGCGCGCTTGATCTCGCCCTTGGCAACGACCTTGCACTGCTTGGCGCGTGCATCGATGAGGTTCGCGGCCTTGAGCGCGGCCAGATCGATCGTCGTGTCTTTCAACTGCTCGAGTTGGTACAGGCGGACTTCGGCCGTGTCGGCCTTGAGCTTGGAACGGAAGCCGACCTTTGGAAGGCGACGCTGGATCGGCATCTGGCCGCCTTCGAAGCCCGGCTTGATCTTGCCCTTGCCGGTACGTGCGTAGGAACCCTTGTGGCCACGACCAGCGGTCTTGCCGAGACCGGAACCGATGCCGCGACCGACGCGGGTGCGCACGGTGCGCGCACCGGCAGCGGGTTTGATGGTGTTGAGACGCATGAGATATCTCCTGTGCTGCGCGACGATCAGTTTTCGACGCGGACGAGGTAATTGACCTTGTGGATCAGGCCACGCACCTGCGGTGAGTCCTTGAGAGTACGAACGCTGTTGAGCTTGCCAAGGCCCAGCGCCTTGACGCTCAGACGATGGATCCAAGGGCAGCTGTTCGTGCTCTTGACGAGACGGACGGTGACAGTCGATTCGGTTTTGTTAGTCATGGCTCGGTACCAGGTCTTCAAGCTTCTTGCCGCGCTTCGCCGCGATGTCGGCCGGCGACTGGATCGCCTGCAGACCTTTGATCGTGGCGCGCACGAGATTGATCGGGTTGCGCGAACCGACGGCTTTCGCCAGCACGTTGCGCACACCGACGACTTCAAACACGGCGCGCATCGCACCGCCGGCGATCACGCCGGTACCATCGGAGGCAGGCTGCATGAACACGCGCGCAGCACCATGGTTGGCCTTCACGGCGTATTGCAGGGTGCCGTTCTTCAGCGACACCTTCACCATCGCCTTGCGCGCGCGGTCCATCGCCTTCGCGATTGCGGCCGGCACTTCGCGCGCCTTGCCATAACCGAGACCGACGCGACCTTCGCCGTCACCGACAACGGTGAGCGCGGTGAAAGTCATCTGGCGGCCACCCTTCACGGTCTTGGCCACGCGATTGACGGCGATCAGCTTCTCCTGGAGGCCGTCACCCTGTTCACGATCGTTGTTGCTCATAATTCACCTGTGGCTCGCCGCGCACGGAGCGCGGCGGCATGATTTTGCGGCTAAGCCGCTTGGAGTTGTGGGTGTTTCGTAGTGCTTAGAACTTCAGACCGCCCTCGCGAGCGGCATCCGCAAGCGCAGCGATGCGTCCGTGATACAGGAAGCCCGAACGGTCAAAAGCGACCGACTCGATCCCGGCGGCCTTCGCACGTTCCGCGATGGCCTTGCCGACCGCTGCCGCGGCTGCCTTGTTCTTCGTGCCCTTGACGCCGGCGACGACATCGTCCTGCAACGTGTTCGCGACAGCGACCACCTTGCCGTCGGCCGTGAAGACCTGAGCATAGAGGTGCTGGCTCGAACGATGCACGGAAAGTCGCGCAACGCCGAGGGTACGGATGTGCGCACGCGTCTTCTTGGCGCGGCGCAGACGGGAAATGTTCTTGTCCATGGTGGGTATCCTCAGTCGACCCGCGATTAAGCTTTCTTCGCTTCTTTCAGCGTGATCTTCTCGCCGGCGTAGCGAACGCCCTTGCCCTTGTAGGGCTCCGGCGGACGGAAGGCACGGATCTTCGCCGCAGCCTGACCAACGACCTGCTTGTCCGCACCCTTGATGACGATTTCCGTCTGGGTCGGCGTCTCGATCGTGATGCCGGCGGGCGGCGTGAACAACACAGGATGCGAGAATCCGAGCGACAGATTCAGATCCTTGCCCTGCATCGCCGCACGATAGCCGACGCCAACCAACTCGAGCTTGCGCTCGAAGCCGTTCGCGACACCCGAGGCCATGTTGTTCAGCAAAGCGCGCAGTGTTCCGGCCATCGCCATGTTGTCGCCATCGGCGGACAGCGTAACGACCCCGTTATCGATCTTGACATCCACGTTGGCGGGACGCGCGGTGTTCAAGGTGCCCTTCGGGCCCTTGATCGTGACGACATCACCGGCGACGGTGCATTCGACGCCCTTGGACAGGGCAATCGGCTTCTTGGCAACTCGTGACATGGGGTTCTCTCCTTAGGCCACGAGGCAGATCACTTCGCCGCCCAGGCCCTTCGCGCGAGCCTGCGCGTCGGTCATGATGCCGGACGACGTGGAAACGATGGACACACCAAGGCCGTTCAGCACGCGCGGCAACTCGTCCTTGCCGCGGTACTGGCGCAGGCCGGGCTTGCTGACACGCTGGATGCGCTCAATGGCCGGCTTGCCGAGGTAGTAACGGAGCGCGACTTCGAGCTCCTTCTTGCCACCTTCGAGGTCGCGCACGGCGACGTCGTTGATGTAGCCCTCGTCTTTGAGGACTTTGGCGATTGCCAACTTGACCTTTGAAGCCGGCATCTTCACCGACACCTTACCGATCGCGAGACCGTTACGGATGCGGGTGAACATGTCGGCGATAGGATCAGTCATGCTCATGGGATGAAACTCCGTGAGATAGCACCGATATCCGGTACCGATTGTGGATGGGACTTACCAACTCGCCTTGCGCAGGCCCGGAACGTCACCACGCATGGTGGCCTCGCGGAGCTTGTTGCGGCCAAGGCCGAATTTTCGATACACGCCGCGCGAACGTCCCGAGAGTTCGCAACGGTTGCGCTGACGACACGGACTTGCGTCGCGCGGCAACTTCTGCAACTTCTGGATCGCATCCATGCGTTCCTCGAACGAAATCTTCGGGTCGACCGACTGACGCTTCAGTTCGGCGCGCTTTGCAGCGTACTTCTTAACGGTCTTGGCGCGCTTGATGTCGCGGTTGACCATCGAGGTCTTGGCCATGAATGTCTCTCGGCTCTGATTAGTTGCGGAACGGGAACTTGAAGCCTTCGAGCAGAGCCTTCGCTTCTGCATCGGACTTCGCGGTCGTGGTGATCGCGATGTCCATGCCGCGCAGCGCGTCAATGGCGTCGAAATCGATTTCCGGAAAGATGATCTGTTCCTTGATGCCGAAGTTGTAGTTGCCGCGGCCATCGAAGGCTCGGCCACTGACACCGCGGAAGTCGCGAACACGCGGGAGCGCGATCGTGACCAGTCGATCCAGGAATTCGTACATGTGGGCACGACGCAACGTGACCTTGGCGCCGATCGGCCAACCGTCACGAATCTTGAAGGTCGCGACGGAAACGCGCGCCTTCGTCGAGACCGGCTTCTGACCGGCGATCTTGGCCATGTCATCCAGTGCGTGATCGAGCACCTTCTTGTTCGCTGCCGCCTCGCCCACGCCCATGTTCAGCGTGATCTTGGTGATGCGCGGCACCTGCATCGGATTCTTGTAGCCGAACTTTTCGGTCAGCTGCGGAACGACGACTTCTTTGTAATGCGTTTCAAAACGAGTGGCCATGGTGATTCCTTATGCGTCCACCATTTCGCCGGACTTGCGGAAGACGCGGACCTTGCGGCCATCGTCCAGCGTCTTGAAGCCGACGCGTTCGCCCTTTCCGGAGACGGTGTTCAGGAGCATCACGTTCGAGACGTGAATCGGAGCTTCGCGTTCGACGATGCCACCCGGCTGGTTGAGCTGCGGGTTCGGCTTCGTGTGGCGCTTGATCAGGTTGATGTTCTGCACCACGACCTTGTCATCGACAACGCGCAGCACTTCACCCTTCTGACCCTTGTTCTTGCCGGTGATCACGACGACCTGATCACCCTTCTTGATGCGATTCATGGCGAGTCCCTCAGAGCACTTCTGGCGCCAGCGAGACGATCTTCATGAACCGCTCGCCGCGCAATTCGCGGGTCACGGGTCCGAAGATGCGCGTGCCGATCGGCTCGAGCTTGTTGTTGAGCAGGACGGCGGCATTGCCATCGAAGCGGATCAGCGAGCCGTCCGGACGACGCACACCCTTGCGGGTACGCACGACCACGGCGTCATAGACTTCGCCCTTCTTGACCTTGCCGCGCGGAATGGCGTCCTTGATCGACACCTTGATGATGTCGCCAATGCCGGCATAACGACGCTTCGAGCCGCCGAGCACCTTGATACACATCAGTTCGCGTGCGCCACTGTTGTCGGCCGCCGCGAGATGGGATTGCATCTGGATCATGGTGTGCTAGCTCCTCAGCCTGCGCGTTCGACGACTTCAACGACGCGCCAGTTCTTGGTCTTCGACAGCGGCGCGCATTCCGCGATGCGCACCTTGTCGCCTTCCTGGCACTGGCCGTTTTCGTCGTGGGCGTGGACCTTGGTCGTGCGACGCAGGGCCTTGCCGTAAAGCGAGTGCGACATCTGGCGTTCAATCACCACCGTCACGGTTTTCTGCATTTTGTTGCTGACCACACGACCTTCGATCGTGCGCAGCGCTTTCTTGTTATCAGTCATGACGATCGTCTCACTTCTTCTCGCCGAGCACGGTCTTGGTGCGGGCGATCTCACGACGCACGCGCTTGATCTCGTGCGGGTGCGCGAGCTGACCGGTACCGCGCTGCATGCGCAGATTGAACTGTTCCTTGCGCAACTCGCCGACGTGCTTTTCCAGGTCGGTGGCTGTCTTGTCGCGAAGCTTCTTGATATCCATTAGCGCACCGTACGAGTCACGAAGGTGGTCTGGACGGAAAGCTTGGCCGCTGCCAGACGGAACGCTTCGCGCGCCGTGGCTTCGGGTACACCTTCCATCTCATAAAGGACGCGCCCGGGCGCGATGACCGCAACCCAGAATTCCACGCCGCCCTTGCCGCTGCCCATGCGGACTTCGATCGGCTTGCGCGTAATCGGCTTGTCCGGGAACACTCGGATCCACAACTTGCCGCCACGCTTGACGAAGCGGGAGATTGTACGACGACCGGCCTCGATTTGGCGAGCGGTCAGGTGTCCGTGGGTCGTCGCCTTCAGACCGTATTCACCGAAACTGACATTTGCACCAACGTGCGACAGTCCACGGTTGCGGCCCTTGAATACCTTGCGGTACTTGGTTCGGGATGGTTGCAACATGATTAAGCTCCCCGGCCCGAGCGATCGCCACGGTCACCACGATCACCGCGATCCTGACGATCGCCGCGGTCTCGGCTCGGACGTTCCGAACGCTCGTTGCGCTCATTCTTGTCGGCATTGGCTGCTTCAGCCGTGGCCGCGGCGAGATCGAAGACGTCGCCCTTGTAGATCCAGGTCTTGATGCCGATGATGCCGTAGGTCGTCTTGGCCTGGGCAAAACCGTAATCGATGTCGGCACGCAGCGTATGCAGCGGCACGCGGCCTTCGCGGTACCACTCGGTGCGTGCGATTTCCGCACCATTCAAGCGGCCGGCGACATTGACCTTGATGCCAAGCGCACCGAGGCGCATCGCGTTGCCGACCGAGCGCTTCATTGCACGGCGGAACATGATGCGGCGCTCGAGCTGCTGGGCAATCGATTCGGCCACGAGCTGGGCGTCGAGCTCCGGCTTGCGGACTTCCGACACGTTGATGTGCGTCGGAACGCCCATCATGTCGGACACGTCCTTGCGCAGCTTCTCGATGTCCTCGCCCTTCTTGCCGATCACCACACCCGGACGCGCCGTGTGGATGGTGACGCGCGCCGTCTTGGCCGGACGCTCGATCTGGATCCGCGAAATTCCGGCAGCAGCCAGGCGCGTACGCAGCATTTCACGCACTTTAAGGTCGGCAGCGAGGTAAGCGGCAAAATCTTTCTTGCCCGAATACCAGGTCGAATTCCAGTCCTTGGAGATACCAAGGCGGATGCCGGTGGGATGAACTTTGTGACCCATCGTCGTCCTCGCTTACTTGCCGGAACCCACGACCACAGTGATGTGGCTCGTGCGTTTGATAATGCGCGTACCGCGGCCCTTTGCTCGGGCATGCATGCGCTTCATGGTCGGGCCTTCGTCGACGAAGATCTGGGTGACCTTCAGTTCGTCGATATCGGCGCCCTGGTTGTTTTCTGCGTTCGCAATGGCCGACTGCAGCACCTTCCTAACCAGCTGAGCAGCCTTCTTGGTGCTGAACGTCAGGATATTGGTGGCACGACCAACCGGCAGTCCGCGGACCTGGTCGGCGACCAGGCGCGCCTTTTGCGGCGAGATGCGGGCGGTACGGTGAATGGCTTTGGCTTCCATGGTCATCGCTCCTTATTTGCCCGACTTCTTGTCGCCGCCGTGGCCTTTGAAAGTGCGAGTCACCGCGAACTCGCCGAGCTTGTGCCCGACCATGTTCTCGTTGACCAGCACCGGCACATGCGCCTTGCCGTTGTGCACGGCAATCGTCAGGCCGACCATTTCCGGCAGGATCATCGAGCGGCGCGACCAGGTCTTGATCGGGCGCTTGCTGCTGGTGGCGACAGCGGTATCAACCTTCTTCGCCAGGTGCAGGTCCACGAAGGGACCCTTTTTGAGTGAACGTGGCATGGTCGATTAACCCCTGCGATCGCGGACAATGAAGCGCTGCGTGCGCTTGTTCTTGCGGGTCTTGTAACCCTTGGTCGGCATGCCCCACGGGCTGACCGGATGCGGGTTACCCTGACCGGCGCGGGCCTCACCACCACCATGCGGATGGTCGACCGGGTTCATCGCCGCACCGCGAACGGTCGGACGAATGCCACGCCAGCGCTGGGCACCGGCCTTGCCGATCTTGCGCAGGTTGTGCTCGTCGTTGCCGACTTCACCGATGGTGGCGCGGCAGTCCGACGGGACCTTGCGCATCTCGCCGGAGCGCAGTCGCAAAGTCGCGTATCCCTGGTCGCGCGCGATCAGCTGGGCGCCTGCACCCGCACTGCGGGCGATCTGCGCACCCTTGCCCGGGCGCATCTCGATGCAATGCACCGTGGTACCGACCGGGATGTTGATCAGCGGCAGCGAGTTGCCGACCTTGATCGGCGCGTCCTTGCCGGCCACCAACTGGTCGCCCACCTTCAGGCCCTTCGGCGAGATGATGTAGCGACGCTCGCCGTCGGCATAGCAGACCAGCGCAATGTGCGCGGTGCGATTCGGATCGTATTCGACACGCTCGACACGGCAGGCAATGCCTTCCTTGTCACGCTTGAAGTCGATGATGCGGTAGTTCTGCTTGTGACCACCGCCCTTGTGTCGGGTGGTGATGCGACCGTGGTTGTTGCGGCCGCCGGTGTTGCTCTGCGACTCGGTCAACGAGGCCAGAGGACCGCCCTTGTGCAGTCCCGGCGTCGAAACGCGCACCATCTGGCGGCGTCCGGCCGAGGTCGGCTTGAATGTAATCAGTGCCATGTTCGCTTACCTCAGGCCTTGGCCACGATGTCGATCGTTTGGCCTTCGGCAAGGCTGACGTACGCCTTGCGGAAACCACCGCGACCACCGAGTCGACCCTTGAACGCCTTGGTCTTGCCCTTGACGTTCAAGACGTTGACCGCCTTGACATTGACCTTGAACAATTCTTCAACTGCCATCTTGACGTCGGCCTTGGTCGCATCTCGCGCGACTTCGAAGACGTACTGGTTGGCGCTTTCCTGGATGCGGGCGCTCTTCTCGGAAACGAGCGGCGCGCGCAGCACCTGCAACAGACGTTCGTTGCTCATGCCAGCCACTCCTCGACCTTTTTGACCGTATCGACGGTCATGACGACGTTGTCGGCGTACACCAAATCCACCGGATTCAAGCCAGCGACATCGACCACGCCAACGTACGGCAGGTTCTGCGCGGCGAGGAACAGGTTCTGGCTGCCAGCCTCGGTAACGATCAGCGTCTTGCCACCACCGATCGAATCGATCTTGGCGATCAACTGCTTGGTCTTCGGCGCGTCGACGTCGAAAGTCTCGACGACCTTGAGTCGACCCGTGCGCGCGAGCTCGGACAGGATCGAGGCGATCGCACCGCGGTACATCTTGCGGTTGATCTTCTGCTCGAAACTGCGCGGACGCGCTGCAAAGGCTCGGCCACCGCCGACGAAGATCGGAGCGCGATAGTCGCCGTGACGCGCACCGCCGCCCTTCTGCTTCTTGAACTTCTTGGTCGTACCCGACAAGTCGGAACGCGACTTCTGCGCCTTGGTGCCGGAGCGGCCCGCGGCACGGAAAGCGTTGACGACCTGATGAATCAGGTCTTCCTTGTACTCGCGGCCAAACACGTCATCAGATACGCTGAGCGGCTTCTTGCTATCGAATGTATTCAGTTCCATGTCTGGGCTCCTTACTTCGCGGCCTTGGCCGCGGGACGCACGATCACGTCGCCGCCCGGAGCACCCGGCACCGCACCGCGGATCGCGATCAAGCCGCGCTCCGCATCGATGCGCACCACTTCGAGGTTCATCGAAGTCTGGTTGACCGCACCCATGTGGCCGGACATCTTCTTGCCCGGAAACACGCGACCCGGCGTCTGGCGCTGGCCGATCGAGCCCGGCGAGCGATGCGACAACGAGTTACCGTGGGTTGCGTCGCCCATCGTGAAATGATGGCGCTTGATCGTGCCCTGGAAGCCCTTGCCCTTGGTCACGCCGGCGACATCGACCACCTGCCCGACCTTGAACAATTCGTCCGCCTTGAGTTCGCCGCCGACGGCATAATTGCCGATCTGCGCGTCGTCAACGCGGAACTCCCAGAGACCGCGACCGGCCTCGACCTTGGCCTTGGCGTAATGCCCGGCCAACGGCTTGGTCACAAGCGCAGCGCGCTTCTTTCCTGCCGTCACCTGGATCGCCGAATAGCCATCCGTTTCTTTCGTCTTCACCTGCGTGATGCGGTTCGGCGACGTCTCGATCAACGTCACCGGTACCGACACACCGTCTTCAGTGAAGACTCGCGTCATGCCGCATTTGCGGCCTACCAAACCGATACTCATGTTCCTGTCCTAATTGCGGCGCTTTAATACAGCTTGATCTGGACATCCACGCCAGCGGCGAGGTCAAGCTTCATCAGCGCAT
>DATMVT010000100.1:0-13625 GCA_035562895.1 Patescibacteria group bacterium
CCGGATCGTGAGCTGGCCACCGGTCGCATGGTCGATATAGTCGATTTCGGCCGCGTCCAGCCATTGCGTGCTGGTGCTGTCGACATAGAGGTTGAATCCGCTGCATTCGAGCATCCATTCGCGACCATCGAGATCGGCGGGTTCACAGAACTCGAGGCGACAATCGGCCTTTGCGGTTCCTGGATGCACGGCGGCCAGTCGAATGCCGACGCCATCGATCCCCTGACTGGCGATGATGCGTCGGAAATGGCCTTGGGCGGCGTCGGAGATCGAGATCATGGGGTTACCTGCGAATGCGAATGCTTGACGATTCAGTCAATGGCGATATGGTGCCGCGCGACGCCACGACAAGACAGGGAAATTCGCCGATGAGCACCACCCTCGCCTCCCTCTCCGCCCAGCGCTGCAAGCCACGCAAAGGCGCGGAGCACGCGCTCAGCCGCGGCGAAGCCGAAACCCGCCTCGCCCTGCTGCCCGATTGGGCGCTGTCCGACGATGGTCACTACATCAGCAAGGATTTTCGCTTCCGCGACTTTCACCGCACCATGACCTTCGTCAATGCCCTGGCCTGGATCGCCCACGTCGAGGACCATCATCCGGACATGGAAGTCGGTTTCGGGCACTGTCTGGTGCGCTTCAACACCCATGATGTCGGCGGGCTGTCGGAAAACGATTTCATTTGTGCGGCGAAGATCGAAATGCTGCACGTCGATCACTTGCCTTAGTCAGGCGCGCGGCCACTTGACCAGCACTGCCTCGAGTTCGGGCGCCAGTGGCGCTTCGAACACGTAGTCACGACGCGGTTCGCCGGCGCTGAAGCCGAACTCGGCGGCGTGCAGGAAGAGTCGCTTCAGTCCATGCTGTTTCGCGGCACGATTCGCCTCGGCATCGCCGTACTTGTCGTCACCGAGCAGTGGATGACCGAGGTGCTGGGCATGGACGCGGATCTGGTGGGTGCGCCCGGTTTCGATCAAGACTTCGACGAACGTGGCGTCGCGAAGTCGTTCGATCACCCGAAACGTGCTGCGCGATGGCTTGCCGTCGTCGTCGACGGTGACCATGCGCTCGCCGCCCTGGAGCACGTTTTTCGCCAGTGCGACATCGACGTGCATCTTGTCCTTGGGCAGCCGCCCGGACAACAAGGCCAGATAGCGCTTGCGCGTGCGGTTTTCGCGAATCTCGGTCTGCAACTGCGTCAGCGCCGGCCGGCGCTTTGCGAACACCAACACGCCGCTGGTGTCGCGATCGAGGCGGTGCACCAGTTCGAAATCCTCGTCGGGCCGGGCCTGTCGCAAGAGTTCGATGGCGCCGAAGCTGACGCCGCTGCCGCCATGGGCGGCAATCCCGCTCGGCTTGTTGAAAACCAGATAATGACGATCCTCGAACACCACCCACGTCGGCACTTCCCGCAGCAGGCGCTCCGGCGCCTGCCCCGGATCGCGCGGCTCCGGAACGCGCACGGGCGGCACCCGAACCAGATCACCGGTCGCGATGCGGGTATCGGGTTTGCAGCGCTTTCCGTTGATCCGCACCTGGCCAGTCCGCAGCAGGCGATAGACATGCGTCTTCGGCACGCCCTTGAGCGCGTTGAACAGGAAATTGTCGAGGCGCTGACCGTCACGATCGTCGGAGATCGTGAGGATCTGGACCGACGGCATCGTGGCGACTTCGGCCTCGGCCGGCCTCGGGTTTGCGGGTTTGCTCATCGGCGGCTAGAATCGATCTGCGATCAGCGTCGAAAACGGGCTTCGATCAATTACTTATCGAAGCCGTTTGTCGCGCCTGCCGCAACGGACGGGACGGGAATGATGCAGTGACGAGAACGTCCTGCACCCGTGCATCGTAGCCGATGCAGCAGGCTCTTGCGGATAGTGCGGAAGCACAACCGCCTCGGTGTGACGTCACCGACCGGCCAGGATTCGGACCGGAGCCGACCGAATCCAACACCCAGTAGTTTTGCGCCCGAACGGGCGTACCGCCGCCGGATCCGAGAGTCGAACGCAGCGTGGCGAGGCGCAAGCCCCGCGCGCGGAGACTCGAAGCATCCAGTGCCGAAGCGGGCGCCAAGAACGGAGCGCAAGGAAGCATTCACAATGAAGCGTATGTTGATCAACGCAACTCAGCGGGAAGAGTTGCGCGTGGCTATCGTCGATGGCCAGAACCTGTTTGACCTCGATGTCGAGATCCCGTCGCGCGAGCAGAAGAAATCGAACATCTACAAGGGACGCATCACCCGCGTCGAACCCAGCCTCGAAGCCTGTTTCGTCGAATACGGCGGCGAGCGCCACGGGTTCCTGCCGCTCAAGGAGATCGGACGTGAATACTTCACGCCCGGACTCGACCCGAACAAGGCCGGCATCCGCGACTTGCTGAAGGAAGGCCGCGAGGTCATCGTCCAGGTCGACAAGGAAGAACGCGGCAACAAGGGCGCTGCCCTGACCACGTTCATCAGCCTCGCCGGCCGTTACCTGGTGCTGATGCCGAACAATCCGCGCGCCGGCGGCGTGTCGCGCCGCATCGAGGGCGAGGATCGTTCGAATCTCAAGGAGACGATGGACCAGCTCCAGCTCCCCGACGAGATGGGCCTGATCATCCGCACCGCCGGCCTCGGCCGCGATGCCGAAGAATTGCAGTGGGACCTCGACTACCTGTTGCAGGTCTGGCGCGCGATCACGGAAGCCACACAGGGTCGCCCCGCGCCGTTCCTCGTCTATCAGGAATCGAAGCTGATGATCCGTGCGCTGCGCGATTACCTGCGCAACGACATCGGCGAGATCCTCGTCGATCAGGAAGAGCTTTACGAGGACGCGCGCCAGTTCATGCAGCAGGTGATGCCGCAGAACCTGCGCAAGCTCAAGCTTTACCAGGACACGGTGCCGCTGTTCTCGCGCTTCCAGATCGAGATGCAGATCGAGAACGCGTTCGAGCGCACGGTGCGCCTGCCGTCCGGCGGCGCCATCGTCATCGACCAGACCGAAGCACTGACGTCGATCGACATCAACTCGGCAAAGGCGACCAAGGGCGGCGACATCGAGGAAACGGCGTTCAACACCAACCTCGAAGCCGCGGTCGAAGTCGCGCGTCAGCTGCGCATCCGCGACATGGGTGGCCTGATCGTCATCGACTTCATCGACATGGAGTCGACCAAGCACCAGCGAGAAGTCGAAGAAAAACTGCGTGACGCGCTGAAGCTGGATCGTGCGCGCGTGCAGATCGGCCGCATCTCGCGCTTCGGCCTGCTCGAAATGTCGCGCCAGCGCCTGCGTCCGTCGCTCGGCGAAGCGACGCAGAATGTCTGCCCGCGCTGCGAAGGACATGGTCGCATCCGTGGCATCGAATCACTGTCGTTGTCGATCCTGCGCATCGTCGAAGAAGAGGCGATGAAGGAAAACACCGGACAGGTGCTGGTGCAGGTGCCGCCGCAGATCGCGAACTTCCTGCTGAACGAGAAGCGTCGCGCGATCATCGAGATCGAACTGCGCCAGGAAGCGAGCGTGATCGTTGTTTCCGACGACAAGCTCGAAACGCCGCACTACGAGGTGCGCCGCCTGCGCGCCAGCGAGATCGCGATGGAGACCGCGCCGAGTTACGAGCGCGTCACGCCGATCACGCCGACCCCGCTGCCGACGTCGACCCAGCCGGTCGAGCCGGGTGAAGCACCCGCGGTCACTCGCATCACCCCCGCCGCGCCGGTACCGATGCGCGAGGAAACGCCGGAGCCGATCACCGTCGACGTCATGTCGAAGGCGATCGCGGTGACTTCGCCGGTGGTTCCCAAGCAATCCGGACTCTTCCGCCGACTGTGGGACAGCCTGTTCGGCGCTGGTGAATCCGCGGTTCCCGCAGCCGCGGCGTCGCCCGCGCCGCAGAAGCCGGGGCGCGATGGTCAGCGCACGCAACCGCAAGGCAAACATCAGCAGCGCCGCGACGAACGCAAGGGCGGCAAGTCGCAGGATGGCCAGGCGCGCGGCGATCGTCAGGAACGTAGCGGGCCGCAGCAAGGCCAGAAGGATCGTGGCTCGCAGCAGCCGCGGCCGGACAAGCAGGAGCGCGGCCCGCGCAACGAGCGCTCTCAACAAGCGCAACAACCGCAGCAGCCGAAGCCGCCGCGCAGCGAGCAGCCGACGCAACCACGCGGCGAGCGTCCGGAACGTCCGGAGCGTCCTCAGCAGCAGGCGCGAGGCGAAGGAGCAACAAGCAAGGCTGCGACACCGGCCAATGTCACATCGCCGCTGACGGATGACGCAACGGCGGCCGCTGCACCGATCATTGCCGCACTGGTGGCAAGCGATGCCTCCGCCACGCTGGGCAATGAAGCGACGGCAAACGGCGTCAACGGCGACGGCAAGCGTCGTCGCGGGCGTCGCGGCGGACGTCGTCGTCGTCGTGGTGATCGCGAAGCCGGTGGTACCGAGATGAACGGATCCAACCCGGATGCGCTGGATCTGGAAGACGAAGACGATCACGACATCGATGAGGACGAGGGCACCAAGGCGTCGGCCATCCCCGTCGTTGCAGCGGTCGCGGCCACGGTCGCGACTTCTCCTGCGGTGGCTGCCGCATCGGCGCCGGAATCCGTGCCCGTCGGCGATGCCGGAGCGACGCAGTTGATGCCGGCGATCGATGTGGCCACTTTGGCCACGGCCGTGATCCCGAAGACCGCTTCCGACATCGCGTCGAAACCGGCGCCGGAATCGGCGCCGGCTCAGGAATCGCTCGACCTGCCGATCGCCGAGACCGAGCAGGATCCGGTGGCGCCCAAGTCCGACAATGCGCCGGCCGCGCGCGCTGCTCGCGACATCCCGCGCGCCGTCTACGCGGACATCCCGCAGGCTCGTCCGATGGCGGCTGCCATTGCGTACGCACTGCACGCACCGGCGATGATGGCGATCGACGCGGAGGACGCGCCCGCCGCGAGTTCCGACACCACGGAGGCATCCGCCGAAGGCGTGTCGCCGACCGGGACGTCAATCGCAACGCCGGCAACGTCGAATCCGGAAAGCTCGGAACCGCAAACACCTGCGGCACCCTGAGCCGGATGCATCAGCGTGCAGGGAAGAGCCGCGCCTAGCGCGGCTTTTTCTTGCCCGATTCGACCAGCCCGTGCTGGATCGCCAGATGCGCCAACGCCACGTCGCCGTCGACATCAAGCTTCTTGAAGACGTTGTACTTGTGCGATGCGATCGTTTTCGCCGTGACGTGCAAGCGCTTGGCGATGGTCGGCATGTCCTCGCCCTGGGCAAGTGCCACGACGATCTCGATCTCGCGCTTCGTCAACAGGTCGAACGGCGATGACTGCGCGCCATTCATCGCGTCCAGCGCCAACGCCTGCGCGATGTGCTGGCTGATGAATCGGCGTCCGGACGCGACGGTGCGGATCGCCTGTACCAATTCCTCGACCGGGCAATCCTTGGTCACGTAACCCGCCGCGCCGGCTTCGATGAACTTGCGCGGAAACGGCGACTCGTTGTGCCCGGTCAGCGCGATCACCCGGCAATCCGGATCATGCTGATGGATGCGCGTTGCCGCTTCGAGTCCGCTGATCCCCGGCAGATGCAGGTCCATCAGCACGACGTGCGGCTTCAGTTCGCGCGCCAGCTTCACGCCCTCTTCCCCGGTGCCGGCTTCGCCGACCACCTGGATGTCCGCCAGGTTCGCGAGCGATGCGCGATAGCCGGTGCGCACCATTGCATGGTCATCCACAAAGATCACCCGGATCATCACGGTTCCCTCTTGCATCGAAGCCACGCCCGATTAGACGCTGGTCACCGCCATCCGGCAAGACAAAAAAAGAGCGGGCCGAAGCCCGCTCCCGTTCGCCGAAGTTGCTGGCAGTCGATCAGTCATCGAGATCCAGCGCACCCTTGGTCTTCTCGCGACGACGGCTTTCCTTGGCATCGTATTCATCGACGCACCCGTCCTGCTGCACCATCACGCAGTCGAGATAGTCGGTGATCTCGATCAGCGCCGCACGAATGGCCTTGCCCGCCGGCGTCTTTTTCTGGCTGCCGAGCGCGCCGCCGAAACCGCCACGCGAGATGCCGACGCTCATGCCGCCGCCCTTCGCGTTGCCTTCGATGGTACGCACGAAGTCGATCTCGCCGGTCGTGGCGTTGATCACGCGCAGGTCGATCGCGAGGTACGCCGACTCCTTGCTGCCACCCAGCGATATGCCCTTGAAGCTGACGCCGCCACCGGTGCTCGCGGTGTTCTCTTCATACGCACTGACCGTGCCCGCGATCAGGTACTGCGCACCGGTCAGGCGACCGATCTTCGCGCCCGTGCCCGGCGTGACGCGGCCGGAAGCGGCCAGGTTCTGTTCCGACAGCACCGCTTCGATCTTGCTGCGCTCCAGCACCTTGAAGGATCCGGTTGCAGCGAGTTCATTGGAGACCATGCCGGCGAGTTCCCAACCCACACCGCCACTCCACCAACCGGCGCTGGTCTCGTTGTTGAACTCGATGACCGCGACCGTCGGCTTGCCGCCCCCGGCAAACACCGTGCCCGCCCCGCACAGCGTGGCGGCGGTGGCAAGACCCAGAAACAGTTTCTTCATGATGCAATTCCTCACAGGGTGGAAACCAAACGGCCGCACGCCGAACCGGCCTGCGGGGGTGGAACAATTCTAACCATGGCCGCGCACGCTGCAAACGATTGTCGCAACCCGCGGGTTCGCGTCGGCACTCACACGGTCCTGATACGTATTTCGGCGGCAAAGCCGGTCGCTGCAAATTGTCGTAGAAGGAAAACTCTAGGTGATCCGTTCAGCGTTCGTTCCGGCAAAGCCGCCAACCCGAGGTAACCCATGATCCTTCATCGTCGCCTGCTTCCTCTCCTCGTCGCCGCGCTGCTCAGTCCTGCCTTGGCCGCCGACACCATCGACATTCCCGACCGCGACGTCGATGCCCTGGTCGCCGCAATCCATCGCGCCAACCAGTCCCGGGAACCCACCACGATCGAACTCGCCCAAGGTGGCCTGTACACGCTGGTGACCGCCGCCGACGAAATCCGCGAACTCGGCCTGCCGGCGGTGACCGGAGACGTCACGATCCTCGGCAACGAGGCCGATCTGCGTCGCTATTCCGACGAGGATTTCGCTTTGGTCGCAGTCGGCGACGGCGGCAGGCTGACCCTGCGTCGATTGACCTTGGCCGAAGGTTCGCGCGGGGCACTGATCAACCGCGGTGAGCTCGAACTCGATCACGTTCGCGTCGTCGACAACGTCGCCAAGGATGTCCCGGCCATCGTCGAGAACTACGGCCAACTGCGCGTGCGCGACAGCGAGATCAGCTACAACCATCTCGCCGGCACGCAACGCGATGCCGGCACCGTGCTCAACTACGGGCAACTCGAACTGGTGCGATCCAGCATCGAATCGAACTGGATCAGCCGTCGTTACGACTCGCTCGTGGCCGCGTCGGCCGTCCTCAATCTGGGCGAACTCAAGCTGGCCTCCGTGCGCATCCGCGAAAACACGGCGATGCCGGAACTGATCAACGCCTCGCTCGGTGCGATCGTCAACGTCGGCAATGGCGCCTACCAGGCCTCGGAGTTGACGCTTGAGCGCAACGAACCGGTCGACACGTTGAGTGCGGCCCGACTCGCGAACTGACCGTCACCGACCATTTCGGTAGTTCCTGAAACCTCGAGGCCCGCGAAATGCGGGCCTCTTTTTTTGCCGCCGCGCCGCAAAACGTGAAACAGTTCACGTCTTACAATTCGTTGCATAGCCAAGAACAAGCCAGTTTTCCGCCATATTCTTCCATTATTTCAATGCATTGAAGAATGCACGCGGCACTGTCACCGAGCGCAAAGGATGGTCACGCGTGGCACTTCACGGGAATTCTGCGGCACCGCAGCATGACGTTCAGCGATCGTGCAGGTCAGAATCCGCGCCGAGTCAGGGGGATGCAGGACGCATCAGACACGACGTCATGTCGGCGCCATCACAGGCGCGGGTTTCGTCTGGCCTCCTCTCACGAACACATCCCATATCCCTGGAGGAATCCGTGAAGAAAGCGTCTGTTGTCCTTGGTTCGCTCACCCTGATCGCTGCTGCCATCTCGACCGCCCAAGCCGGCCAGAGCATCGAAGACGAATTGTCCCGCGATCTCGTCCAGCAAGACATCCACTTCATGGATGGCAAGGGCAACATGGTGCGCGGCAAGCGCTGCGCGCACGTCGATCCGACTGCGGAAGAACAGGCACGCGACCAGGCCGAGATCGACAAGCGCCTTCTCGACCCGGCCTTCATGATCAATGCCAAGGCTGCCAACGTCATCAACGTGTCCTGGCACATCGCGACCTACAACGGCCAAGGCGACGTCTCCGACGCCCGCATCGCGCAGCAGATCCAGGTCATGAACAACGCCTTTGCCAGCAGCGGCTTCAGCTTCAACACGATTTCGATCGAACGCGTCAACAACCGCACCTACTTCAACCAGTGCTACGGCGCCGGCGAGAAGAAGATGAAGCAGGCGCTGGCCGACAGCCCGGCGACGACGTTGAACATCTACACCTGCAACCCGTCGCAGGGCATCCTCGGTTACGCCACCTTCCCGAGCAGCTATCCGGCTTCGAGCTACATGCACGGCGTGGTGCTGCTGCACTCGTCGCTGCCGGGTGGCTCCGCTGCGCCGTACAACCTCGGCGACACGGCCACGCACGAAGTCGGCCACTACTTGGGTCTGTACCACACCTTCCAGGGCGGCTGTAACAACCCGGGCGACAGCGTTGCCGACACGCCGGCAGAAGCAAGCGCGGCTTATGGCTGCCCGACCGGTCGCGATACCTGCACGAGCGCCGGTGCCGACCCGATCCTGAACTTCATGGACTACACCGACGACGCGTGCATGAACACGTTCTCGGCCGACCAGACCGTGCGCATGCAGCAGCAGGTTGCGACCTACAAGCCGCAACTCTGATCACGTCCAGCAAAGAAAAAACCCGGCGCAAGCCGGGTTTTTTTTGCCTCGGATTCGCCGCGCGATCAATCGTTCTTGTCGGCGGCTTCCTCGATCGTTTCGCCGGCCTTCTTGATGTCCTTGCCGACACCCTTGACGGTATTGCAAGCCATCAGCGTGAAGGCGAACGAAGCCAGCACCAGGCTGCGCACGATGAGTTTGATCATGGTCATCTCCTTGCTTGAATTGCGGCGCGAAAATTAGCACGACCGGCAAGGCCGGATCGTGCATCGGTTCGCGGCGTTCAGGCAAGGTCGTGCAGTCTGCGCTTCTGCGCCTCGGCGCGCTTGGCCCGTTTCGCAGCGGCCACCGGTGCAGGCTTTGCCGGCCGCGTCGATTTCGCCACCTTGGCGGCCGGCTTGCGCGCCGACTTCGTACGGACCGAAGGTTCCGCAGTCTGGACCGCCACGAAGCGACGCAGCGTCGCTTCGGCATCCGCCGGCGTGATGTCGGTGTTCCAGTCTTCCATCAGCGCGATCAGCAGCAGCTTCTCGAACTCCGCCGCGAAGCGGTTGATGATCAACTCGGGATCGGGCACCAGCTTGGCATCGGTGATCAAACCGAAATGCACCGCGCCGTCGTAACTGAGGATGCTGATGCCCATGCCGATCGATCCGGTCTGCGGCACCCAGAACATCTGCTCGATGATGCGACAGCCGGCAAAATACAGCGGCATCTGCGGCCCGGGCACATTGGTCGCGACGGCGCTGGCCTTGCGACTGAACATTTCCAGTGCGGTCTTTTGAAGGGACGAGGGCGCCATGCCGAGCGCGGCGAGCAAACCGAACGCGACGATCGCCTGGCGCGAACGCTTGAGTTCGCGCATGTTCTCGGCCACCCGTTCGAGCCGTCGCAGCGGGTTCGATTCGCCGATGGGCAGGTTCAGGAACACCAGCCCGAAATGGTTGCCGAGCTTCTTCGCGTGTTCGAGCGGACGCAGGTTCACCGGCACGGTCGCGCGAATGGTCAATCCATCCGGATCATCGCCACGCTCCAGCAAGTAGGAACGCAAGGCACCGGCGGCGCAGGCCAGCAGCACATCGTTGACCGTGCACCCGAGCGCGTTGCCGACGATCTTGACCTCGGTCAGCGGCAACGGCTCGGCCCAGGCGCAGCGCTTGCTGACGCCCAGCGTCCCCTTGAAACGCGTGATCGGATCATCCGGCAGGCTGAGCGCGATCCCGAGTTCACGCGCGATCTCGCCACCCTCGACCGCGAGCTTCTGAACCAGCTCCGGATCGGCGATCAGTTCCTTGCCCTTCTCGATGACCTTTTCGCCCATGTGCAGCGCGGAATTGAAACCCTCGCGCGCCGGCTGCAGCAGTCGCTCCAGCACCGACCCGCGGTCTTCGCTGAGCCAGGTCTTGGCCAGTTCGATGTGCTTCTCCGGCGTCGGCTTCACGTCGGTCAGCGACAGCAGCACCTGGATCAGCGCGATGCCGTCGGCATAGCAATGATGGATGCGCGTGATCAGCGCGCTGCCGCCGTTGTACGACTCGACGACATGGAACTGCCAGCGCGGCTTCGACGCATCCAGCGGCGTCGAGGCCAGGTGCGAAACGAGTCGCTGCAACTCCTCGCGACCAGCCTTCCCCGGCAGCGCGGTCAGGCGCACATGCCAATCGAGATCGAAGTCGGCATCGGTCTCCCAGTAGGCGCCGGCCGGCGTGTCCACGGCCTTTTGCTGGAAGCGGCGATAGGCGAGAAAGCGCTCGCGCAACATGCGCTTGAATCGATCGATGTCGAGACGGGATTCGAACATCATCACGCCGGAGATCATCATCAGGTTGGTCGAGCGCTCCATCCGCAACCAGGCCGTATCGACCTTCGACATCGGCTCGCGGCCGCGTCGCCCCATCGTCATCACCGCCATGGAACACTCCTCTCGAACAGCACGTCATCGGTTGTACCGGCGCGTATGGAGGGCGTCAACGAGGATCAGTCGCGCTTGATCGAGGCGTAGGCGGCAAGTGCCGCGTCGCGCGTACTGGCCAGGTCCAGCATCGGCCGGGCATAGACGTCGCGAATGCCGAACGAGGCCTGCTCCGAAAGCTTCAGGGTCCAGGCCTTGTGGATCACGGCCGCTGGCACCCACGCCAGTTCCGGCACGTAGCGCTTGACGTAGGCGCCATCCGGATCGAAGCGTTCGCCCTGCAGGACCGGGTTGAAGATGCGGAAGTACGGCGCGGCATCGGCGCCGGTGCCGCCGGCCCATTGCCATCCCAGCGTGTTCGCGGCCAGATCGGCATCGACCAGCGTGTCCCAGAACCAGCGCGCGCCGTGGATCCAGTGATGGCGCAGATTCTTGGTCAGGAACGACGCGACGATCATGCGCACGCGGTTGTGCATCCAGCCGGTCTCCCACAACTGGCGCATGCCCGCATCGACGATCGGGTAGCCGGTGCGGCCACGCTGCCACGCCGTCAGCAACGCCGCCTGCGGCGCCGCCCAAGGGAAATCGTCGAACTGCGTGTTGAGATTCGCGTTCGTGGTGTGCGGATAGTGGAACAACAGGTGGTGCGCGAATTCGCGCCAGCCGAGTTCGCGCACGTAATGCTCGACACGGTCCATCCAGCCGGGATCGCCCTGCGCTTCCAACTGCAGCGCCGCCAGGATCTGGCGCGGCGAGACCTCGCCGAAATGCAGGTGCGGCGACAGCATCGATGTCCCCGCGAGATCCGGCCGATCGCGTTCCTTGGCGTAGTGCGTGGCGTGATCGACGAAATCGCGCAGCCGCGCCAGCGCGCCCTGCTCGCCCGGCGTCCAGGTCGCGGCCATGCCGCTGTCCCAGCGAATCCTGGGCAACAGGTCCAGGGACGCGATCGGTTCGGACGCGAGCCCGGCATCGGCGAAACGGATCGTCTCCGGCGCCGGCAGCGGCCACACGTCGGCGATCTTGGTCACGGCATTGCGCCAGAACGGCGTGAACACGCGATACGGCTGACCGGTCTGCGTGCTTACTTGCCAGGGTTCGACGAACAAGGCCGCGTTGTGGCTTTCGGCGATGAAGCCGTCGGTCCGGAGTTGCTGCTTGATCTCCTGGTCACGCGCGATCGCCGCCGGTTCGTACAATCGATGCCAGTGCACCGCGACCGCGCCGGTTTCACCGATCAGTCGCGTGATGGCCGGCAGGGCCGGCCCACGTCGCACCACTAGCCGACCACCGCGTTCGCGCAGTTGCGCATCGAGCGCAGTCAGGCTGTGATGCAGCCACCAGTCCGTGGCGGCGCCAGAGCGCCATTCGCCTTCTTCGTCCGGCGCATGCACGTACAGCGCGATGATCGGCAAACCGCTCTGCACGGCCGCATCGAGTGCGGGGTGGTCGATCAGGCGCAGATCGCGACGGAACCAGACGATGGTGGCGCTCATGGGGCCTTCCGCACCGGCGGACGTACCGCAGTGAAGCCGCCATCGAGTCCGATCACTTGTCCCGTGATCCAGGCAGCCGCACCGGACAACAGGAATTCGGCCAGCGCCGCGGCATCGTCGGCAGTCCCCACGCGACCCAGCGGATACTGCGCGGCCATCTGTTCGCGCATCGGTTCCGAACCGAGGAACCGATTGCCCAGCGGGGTATCGAGCAAACCCGGTGCAATCGCATTGATCCGGATGCCCTGCGCGGAAACGTCCGCGGCGAGCGATCGCACCAGGGCTTCAACCCCGGCCTTCGCGATCGCGATGGCGGCATGATTGGCCAGGCCGATGCGTGCCGCCACCGACGAAAACAGCACGATCGCACCTGCGCGCTTGTGCTTCTGCAGCGCCGCGACATACGCCTGCGTCAGGAAGAACGCGGTATCGAGGTTCGCAGCCAAGGTCTCGCGATACTGCGCTTCGCTGGTGCGGGCGATGGGCGCGACCAGAATCGACCCGGCCGCGTTGACCACGCCGTCGGGCGGCGCACCGAAGGCTTCGGTCGCGGCCTCGACGGCACGGGCGGCGCCGGACTGGGTGCTCGCGTCCACCTGAACCCACGTCGCGCCCTCGGGCAAGTCGTCGGGCGTCTCGCCGCGACCCGCCAGCGCCAGACGCACATCGCGTGTCGCCAGACGCTTGGCCAACGCGCTTCCCACACCACCACGACCGCCCATGATCAGAACCGTGTTCATCGCCTACCCCGAGATCCAGCACCCAGCGTAGCGCCCGACGTCGTCGCGCCGTCGTGAATCCCGCGGCTCAGCGCTTCAGGCGATAGCCGCTCAGGATCATCCAGCGCGCGATCAGCACGCAGGCGACGAGGAAGCCGGCGATCGCGGCGACGCTGTAGCCGATCGGCACATCGGAGACGCCGTAGAAACTCCAGCGGAAGCCCGAGATCAGGTACACGACCGGATTGAAGAAGGTGAGCTCGCGCCACGGCGACGGCAGCATGTCGATGGAATAGAACGCGCCACCGAGGAAGGTCAGCGGCGTGATCACGAGCAGGGGCACGGTCTGCAGCTTCTCCCAGGAATCGGCCCAGATGCCGATCAGGAAACCGAACAGCGAGAAGCTGGCTGCGGTCAGCAGCAGGAAACACAGCATCCAGAACGGATGCGCGATCTCGTAGGGCACGAAGACGCGCGCGGTGACGAGGATCAGCGCGCCGAGCAGCACCGATTTCGTCGTCGCCGCACCGACGTAACCGAGCAGCATCTCGCCCCAAGACACCGGCGCCGACAG
>DATMVT010000101.1:0-5576 GCA_035562895.1 Patescibacteria group bacterium
AAAGACGCGCCAATGGCACCTCCGATCGCATAGGTCGGAATGACGCCCTCTGCCACCAGACTGTTCAATGCCCGCAATGCTTCATGCATGGTGATGCGCACCTGCCGCGACAGCTCTCAGCATACCAAGCCCCACAAACGACAACGCCGACCTTGCGGGTCGGCGTCGGCGCGTCCTGTGGGGACTGTGTTGAACTCAGTGTTTGAGGTTCTTGCGCAGGCGTTCGAGGGCCTGCAGCTGGGCGACGGCCTGGGCGAGCTGGGCCTGCGCCTCGGCGATTTCCATCGCGTCGGTGCGGTTCGCGAGCAGCTTCTCGGCATCGGCCTTGGCCTTGCCGGCGGCGGCTTCGTCGAGGTCCTTGGCGCGGATCGCGGTATCGGCGAGCACGGTGACGACCTGCGGCTGCACCTCGAGGATGCCGCCGGAGACGTAGAAGAACTGCTCGTCGCCGTTCTCCAGCTTGACGCGCACCTGGCCCGGCTTGAGGCGGGTGATCAGCGGCGCGTGGCGTGGCGCGATGCCGAGTTCACCCATCTCGCCGGTGGCAACGACCAGGGTCACGTTGCCTTGGAAGATCTCTTCTTCGGCACTGACGATGTCGCAGCGGATCGTGGTCATGCAATCTCTCCCGATGCGCGGCGATTAGACCGCGACACCCATCTTGCGCGCCTTCTCGAAGGCTTCGTCGATGCCACCGACCATGTAGAAGGCCTGTTCCGGCAAGGCATCCGCTTCGCCTTCGACGATCATGCGGAAGCCGCGGATCGTTTCCTTCAGCGACACGTACTTGCCCGGCGAACCGGTGAACACTTCCGCGACGTGGAACGGCTGCGAGAAGAAGCGCTCGACCTTGCGCGCGCGCGACACGGTCTGCTTGTCTTCTTCCGACAGCTCGTCCATGCCGAGGATGGCGATGATGTCCTTGAGTTCCTTGTAGCGCTGCAGCGTCGACTGCACCTTGCGCGCGACGTCGTAGTGCTCGTTGCCGACGACCAGCGGATCGAGCTGGCGCGAGGTCGAATCGAGCGGATCGACGGCCGGATAGATGCCGAGCGAGGCGATGTTGCGCGACAGCACGACGGTCGCGTCGAGATGCGCGAAGGTCGTCGCCGGCGAGGGATCGGTCAGATCGTCGGCAGGCACGTACACGGCCTGGATCGAGGTGATCGAACCGGACTTGGTCGAGGTGATGCGCTCCTGCAGGACGCCCATTTCTTCGGCCAGCGTCGGCTGGTAGCCCACGGCGGACGGCATGCGGCCGAGCAGCGCCGACACTTCGGTACCGGCCAGCGTGTAGCGATAGATGTTGTCGATGAACAGCAGCACGTCCTTGCCCTTGCCCGACGCATCCTTCTCGTCGCGGAAGTACTCGGCCATGGTCAGGCCGGTCAGCGCGACGCGCAGGCGGTTGCCCGGCGGCTCGTTCATCTGGCCGTACACCATCGCGACCTTGTCGAGGACGTTGGAGTCTTTCATCTCGTGATAGAAGTCGTTGCCTTCGCGGGTGCGCTCACCGACGCCGGCGAACACCGACAGGCCCGAGTGCGCCTTGGCGATGTTGTTGATCAGTTCCATCATGTTCACGGTCTTGCCGACGCCGGCGCCGCCGAACAGGCCGACCTTGCCGCCTTTCGCGAACGGCGCCACCAGGTCGATGACCTTGATGCCGGTTTCGAGCAGGTCGTTCGATGCCGCCTGGTCTTCGTAGCTCGGTGCCGAGCGATGGATTTCCCAACGATCCTGCTCGCCGATCGGGCCGGCCTCGTCGATCGGGCGACCGAGCACGTCCATGATGCGACCGAGCGTCTTCATGCCCACCGGCACCTTGATCGCTTCGCCGGTGTTGTCGGCGATCAGGCCGCGACGCAGGCCGTCGGTGGAACCGAGCGCGATCGTGCGCACGATGCCGTCGCCGAGCTGTTGCTGGACTTCCAGCGTGATCTCGGTGTTCTGCACCTTCAGCGCGTCATAGACCTTCGGCACCGAAGCGCGCGGGAATTCGACGTCGACGACGGCGCCGATGATCTGTACGAGTTTGCCCTGGCTCATGGATGTGTCCTCAAAATAATTCGGTGACCGAGATCAGACCGCGGCCGCGCCGCCGACGATTTCGGAAATTTCCTGGGTGATCGCCGCCTGGCGCGCCTTGTTGTAGACGAGCTGCAGGGTGCCGATCAGCTTGGTCGCGTTGTCGGAAGCCGCCTTCATCGCGACCATGCGGGCCGCGTGTTCGGAGGCGAGATTCTCGAGCGCGCCCTGGTAGACGAGCGATTCGACGTAACGGGTCAACACGCTGTCCAGCACCTCGACCGGATTCGGTTCGTAGATGTAGTCCCAGTCGTGCGTGGTTTCGAGCGAGTCGGACGCCGGCAGCGGCAGCAGCTGATCGGTCGTCGCCTTCTGCACCATCGTGTTGACGAAGTCGTTGTAGCAGAGGAAAACGCGATCGAGCCGGCCTTCGGTGAAGCCGTCCAGCATCACCTTGATGATGCCGATCAACTGCGCCACCTGCGGATTCTCGCCAAGGTGCGTGACCGAGCCGACGAGGTTGACCTTGAGACGACGGAAGAAGGTCGCCGCCTTCTGGCCGATCGCGACGATGTCGACTTCGACGCCGTTCTTCTGGTGCTCGCGGATCTCGGCCAGCAGCTTGCGGAACAAGGTCGAGTTCAGGCCGCCGCAGAGGCCGCGATCGGTCGAGATCACGACGTAGCCGACGCGCTTGACGTCCTTGCGCTCCATCATGAACGGATGCTTGTAGTCACCGTTCGCCTTCGCGATGTGGCCGATCACCTGGCGCATCAGGCGCGCATACGGGCGCGACGCGCGCATCTTGTCCTGCGCGCGACGGATCTTGCTTGCCGACACCATTTCAAGCGCGCGCGTCACCTTGCGGGTGTTCTGCACCGACTTGATCTTGGTTCGGATTTCCTTGGTACCGGCCATGTTCGATCCCGTTTACCAGCTGCCCGTCTTCTTGAACTCGTCGATCGCGGCCTTGAACACGCCCTCGATCTTGTCGTTCCAGTCGCCGCTCTTGACGAGGTCCTGCATCAGCGCGCCATGGTTCGTGTGCATGAAGGCGTGCAGGCCGCTTTCGAACGGCAGGATCTTGGCGACCGGGATGTCGTCCAGCGCGCCCTTTTCGGCGGCGTAGACGGAGATCGCGAGTTCGGAGATCGACATCGGCGCATACTGCTTCTGCTTCATCAGCTCGGTGACGCGCTGGCCACGTTCGAGCTGCGCACGCGTCGCCGCGTCGAGGTCGGACGCGAACTGCGCGAACGCCGCCAGTTCACGGTACTGCGCGAGCGCGAGCTTGACGCCACCCGACAGCTTCTTGACGATCTTGGTCTGGGCGGCGCCACCGACGCGCGACACCGAGATGCCGGCATTCACGGCCGGACGGATGCCGGCGTTGAACAAATCGGTCTCGAGGAAGATCTGACCGTCGGTGATCGAGATCACATTGGTCGGCACGAAGGCCGACACGTCACCGGCCTGGGTCTCGATGATCGGCAGCGCCGTCAGCGAACCGGTCTTGCCCTTGACGGCACCGTTGGTGAACTTCTCGACGTATTCCTCGCTGACGCGCGAGGCGCGTTCGAGCAAGCGCGAGTGCAGGTAGAACACGTCGCCCGGATAGGCTTCGCGGCCCGGCGGACGGCGCAGCAGCAGCGAGATCTGGCGATAGGCCACGGCCTGCTTGGACAGATCGTCGTAGACGATCAGGGCATCTTCGCCTCGATCACGGAAGTACTCGCCCATGGTGCAGCCCGAATACGGCGCGATGTACTGCATCGCCGCCGATTCCGAGGCCGAGGCCGCGACGACGGTCGTGTAGGCCATGGCGCCATGTTCTTCGAGCTTGCGCACGATGTTCGCGATGGTCGAGTTCTTCTGACCGATGGCGACGTACACGCACTTAATGCCGGAGCCTTTCTGGTTGATGATCGCGTCGATCGCGAGCGCGGTCTTGCCGGTCTGGCGGTCACCGATGATCAGCTCGCGCTGGCCGCGACCGATCGGGATCATCGCGTCGACCGACTTGTAACCGGTCTGCACCGGCTGGTCGACGGACTTGCGCCAGATCACGCCCGGCGCGACCTTTTCGATCGGTGCGCTGACGTCGGAGACGATCGCGCCCTTGCCGTCGATCGGGTTGCCGAGCGCGTCGACGACGCGGCCGAGCAGGCCCGGGCCGGTCGGCACTTCGAGGATGCGACCGGTGGTCTTGACCGCATCGCCTTCGCTCAGGTGTTCGTAGTCACCGAGGACCACCGCACCGACCGAATCACGCTCGAGGTTCAGCGCGAGCGCGAAGGTGTTGTTCGGCATCTCGATCATTTCGCCCTGCATCACGTCGGCGAGACCGTGGATGCGCACGATGCCGTCGGAAACCGCGGTGATCGTGCCTTCGTTGCGGGCGGTCGCGCCGGTCTTGAACTGCTCGATGCGGTTCTTGATCAGCTCGCTGATTTCGCTGGGATTGAGTTGAGTGGCCATAACGGTTCCCGAAAGGGTGAAAACTTTGACCGGCCCGTCGCGACGTCGCGCCAGGCCGGATGGATTACTGCGCCAGCGCCTGTCCGAGGCGATCCAGCTTGCCGCGCACCGACGCATCGATCACGAGGCCTTCGGCGTCGATCAGCGCACCGCCGAGCAACGACGGATCGATGCTCGATTCGATGATGATGTCGCGCGCGAACCGCTTCGCCAACGCGACCTTGATCGCATCGGCCTGCGTGGCTTCCAGTGCGACTGCGGTCTTCACGCGCACCTTGAGCCTGCGTTCCGACTCGCGCTTCAGGTGTTCGAACTGCGCCGCGATGTCCGGCAACAGCGCGAGCCGGCGATTCGCCGCCAGTTGGGCGACGAACAGCGCGAACGCGCCGTCGGTCGCTTCGCCATCGGGCAGGAACAGCGTTTTCAGCTGCTCCGTCGTGACACGCGGGTTGCCGATCAGGGCGACGACGTCCGCCGCGGCCGCGACTTCAGCCGCGAAACCGAGCTTGGCCGACCAGTCGGACAGCGCATCGTGGCCCTTGCCGAGTTCGAAGGCCGCGCGGGCGTACGGACGAGAAAGCGTTTCGCGGCTGCTCATCGCTCAGATCTCGCTGGCGACCTGGTCGAGCAGATCGCGGTGGCGATTTGCATCGATTTCGCGGCCGAGAATCTTCTCCGCACCTTTCACGGCCAGGCTGGCGACTTGCGAGCGCAGCACTTCCTTCGCCTTCGACGACAGGTTCGCGATCTCGGCTTCGGCAGCGGCCTTCTGGCGCGCGGCTTCGGCGATCGCGTCCTGCTTCGCCTTGTCGACGATCTGGACGGCCTGCTGATGCGCCTTGTCGGTGATCTGCGTCGCGTCGACGCGCGCCTTGCGGATCTCGTCGGCGACGCGGGCGTCGGCATCGGCGAGTTCCTGCTTGGCACGGTCGGCGGCGGCGAGACCGTCGGCGATCTTCTTCTGGCGTTCTTCGATGGCGTTCAAGAGCGGCGGCCAGATCTTGGTCGCGACGACCCAGATGAAGCCGGCGAACATGAGCGCCTGCGCGAACAGCGTCAGGTTGATGTTC
>DATMVT010000102.1:0-5582 GCA_035562895.1 Patescibacteria group bacterium
ATTCGATGGTCACGCCCGGATCGAGTGCGCGAAAGCAGGCATCGGCCCAGTCACGGCCGCACAGCACCATGTCCTCGCGGGTGATGATCTCGGCTTCGGCACGCTGGCCCGGCGGCAGCAGGCGCGCGGTGAGGTCGCCATCGCCCAGATCTTCGGCGAGCGCGCGGCGGACATCGGCTTCGATCACCGAGCGTGCCGGCGGAACCGGATTCATGCCGGGAAATCGTTGAACTGCGTGGTGCCGATACCTTCATCCGGCAGCAGCACCGGGACACCGTCGTCGATGCGGTAAATGACCTTGTCGTCGTCGCTGATCAAGGCATCGGCGACGATCTCCGTCACGGCGACGCCCGATACGTTTTGAACCGAACCCGCGCGCACCGCGTCATTGAGGAAGCCGAGCCGGGAACGAGACAGCGGCTTCAACGCGCGCTTGCTCACCGGGCAGCAGAGGATGGAAAGAAATCGTGGATCGAGAGCCATCAGTCATCACGTCGCCATGGAAGCGGGCGCTAAGATAGCAGCCGTCGCGTCGGCCCAGCGCCGTCCTAGCCGTGGAGTTCAGCATGACCGCTACGAACACCTTGCCCGTCGTGGGCATCGTGATGGGTTCGCGTTCCGACTGGGAAACGTTGAAGCACAGCGAAGAAATCCTGCAACGCCTGGCGATTTCGTACGAGGTGCGCGTGGTTTCCGCTCACCGCACGCCCGATCTGCTGTTCCAGTATGCCGAGCACGCGGCGACGCGCGGACTCAAGGTGATCATCGCCGGTGCCGGCGGTGCGGCACATTTGCCAGGCATGCTGGCGGCGAAAACCGCCTTGCCGGTGCTCGGCGTGCCGGTTCAGTCGAAAGTGTTGAATGGCGTCGATTCGCTGCTTTCGATCGTGCAGATGCCGGCCGGCATTCCGGTCGCGACCTTCGCGATCGGCGCGGCCGGTGCCGTCAATGCCGCCTTGTTTGCTGCGGCGATCCTCGCCACGCAGGATGGCGCCGTCGCGGAAGCGCTCGACATCTTTCGTCGCGCCCAGACCGAACAAGTGCTCAGCCAGCCGGATCCGCGCAACCCATGACCACGGTCGGCATTCTCGGTGGCGGCCAACTGGCGCGCATGATGGCCTTGGCCGGTGCACCGCTCGGACTGCGCTTCCTGGTGATGGACAGCGCCGCCGATGCCTGCGCGGCGCAGTTCGTGCCATTGCTCGGTGCCGATTATCGCGACGAGGACGCGCTTGCCGAATTCGCGCGTCGCGTCGATGTCGTCACTTTTGACTTCGAAAACGTGCCGGCGGAAAGCGCCGAGTGGCTGGCCGGCCACGTCCCGGTGTTCCCGAACCCGCGCGCGCTGGCGATCGCGCAGGATCGGCTGGCGGAGAAATCGTTGTTTCGCGAACTCGGGATCGGCGTGCCGGCGTTCGCCGCGATCGATACCCGCGATGATCTGGATCGTGCCGCGCGTGACGTCGGTCTGCCGGCGATCCTGAAGACGCGGCGCCTCGGCTACGACGGCAAGGGCCAGTTCCGCATCCGTTCCGAATCGGACCTCGATGCGGCCTGGGTGGCGCTCGGCGCGCAGGCGGAGCGCGTCGGCCTGATCCTTGAAGCCTTCGTGCCGTTCGAGCGCGAAGTGTCGGTGGTTGCCGTGCGCGGTCGCGGCGGCGAATTTCGCGCGTATCCGCTGACCGAGAACTGGCACGAGTCCGGCATCCTGTCGGCGAGCCTCGCGCCGGCCGCGATCGACGCAAGCGTGCATGCCGCGGCCTTGGCGGCCGCCCGGCGCGTGGCCGAAGCGCTCGATTACGTCGGTGTGTTCGCACTGGAGTTGTTCGTGCGCGACGGCGAGTTGCTCGCCAACGAAATGGCCCCGCGCGTGCACAACTCCGGGCATTGGACGATCGAAGGCGCCGAGGTGTCGCAGTTTGAGAACCACTTGCGGGCGGTCCTCGGCCTGCCGCTCGGGAGCACGGCCGCGCGTGGCGTGTCGTGCATGTTGAACTGGGTCGGCGAGTTGCCGGATCGCGATGCGGTGCTCGACGAAGCCGGGGGGCACTGGCACGACTACGGGAAGTCCGCGCGCGAAGGTCGCAAGGTCGGCCACGCGACGCTCGTGTCGGACTCGCCCTTGGCATTGGCCGAGACCCTTGATCGGGTGGGTGCGGCGCTGAATCGCCCCGATCAGACCGCACCCCCTTCTGCCCGCCTCCGGGCATGAAAAAACCGGCTTTCGCCGGCTTTTTCATGGGTCGAATTCAGTCGATCACGCCATTTGCGCGGCGACGAAATCCCAGTTGACCAGGTTCCAGAAGGCCTCGACGTACTTCGCGCGGGCATTGCGGTAATCGACGTAGTAGGCGTGTTCCCAGACGTCGCAGGTGAGCAGGGCGCGGTCGGTGCCGGTCAGCGGTGTTGCGGCATTCGAGGTGCTGACGAGGCCGAGCGAACCATCCGGGCGCTGCACGAGCCAGGCCCAGCCGGAGCCGAAGGTGGTCAGTGCCGTGTTCGTGAACTGTTCCTTGAACTGCGCGAACGAGCCGAACGCGGCGTTGATCGCGTCCGCAAGTTTTCCGCCCGGTTCGCCGCCGCCATTCGGCTTCAGGCAGTGCCAGTAGAAGGTGTGGTTCCACACCTGCGCGGCATTGTTGAACATGCCGCCCGAGGACTTGCGGATGATCTCTTCCAGCGACAGCGCCTCGAATTCCGTGCCCTTGATCTGGTTGTTCAGATTGGTCACGTAAGTCTGGTGGTGCTTGCCGTGGTGGAAGTCGAGCGTCTCGGCGGAAATGTGCGGCGCCAGGGCGTCGCGGGCATAGGGCAGGGCGGGCAGTTCGATGGCCATGTCGTCGCTCCGTGAAGGTTGCGGTAGGGGTGGAAAAGTGAAGAAGTGCGGGCGGAAAGTCTAGCAGGCAGGTGTGTTGCCGCCGTCGTGAACCCCGGCGGTTGTAGAATCGCGGCCTTCTTCGCATCGAGGTCGCAGCATGGAATCCGTCGAACGCATCAAGGGCATCGTCGAATCTGCGCCGATCGTGCTCTTCATGAAGGGCACGCCGCAGTTTCCGATGTGCGGTTTCTCCAGTCGCACCGTGCAGGCGCTGAAGGAAGCCGGCGCCGACTTCAAGAGCGTCAACGTGCTCGAACATCCGGATGTTCGCGCCAACCTGCCGCGCTATTCGAACTGGCCGACGTTTCCGCAGTTGTTCATCAACGGCGATCTGATCGGTGGGTGCGACATCACGCTGGAACTGCACGAAAAGGGTGAGCTCGCCCAGATGGTGCGCGACGCGTCCAAGGCCTGAGATGGCCGCCGTTGAAGCCGGTGCGTTCGCTGGACAGGTGCTGCTGATCACCGGCGCCGCGGGCGGTCTGGGATCGGAACTCGCGAAGCAAGCGGCGGCCGCGGGTGCGACGGTGGTGCTCGCGGGCAAGCGCGTGCGTGCGCTCGAAAAGGTCTACGACGACATCATGGCGGCCGGTGGTCCCGAGCCGGCGATCTATCCGATCAACCTCGAAGGCGCGACCCCGGCGGATTTCGCCGCTCTGGCCGACGCGATCGGGCAACAGTGCGGACGCCTCGATGCCCTGATTCATGCGGCTGCGGGTTTCAGTGGCCTGACGCCGCTTGAATCGCTACCGCCGGAAGACTGGCTGCGGTCCATCCAGGTGAATCTGAATGCGCCGTTTTCCCTGACCCAGGCGTGCTTGCCGATGTTGCGCGCGTCGAGCGGCAGTTGCGTGTTCGTCCTGGATGACGAATCGCGCGTCGGGAATGCGTTCTGGAGCGCCTACGGCGTCGCCAAGTTCGCGCTGCGCGGCCTGGTGTCGCAGTGGTCGCAGGAACTGGAAAATGCCGGTGTGCATATCCATTCGTTCACGCCGCCGCCGATGCGCACGACGCTGCGCGCGCGCGCCTATTTCGCCGAAGACCCGTCCCGCGTCGAAACATCGGAGACACCGGCCCGCGACTGCCTCGCCTTGATTCAGCGGGCCCCGGCGGTGGTATCGACGCATTGATCCCGCGCAGGTCGCCGGGGTCGGCGACTGGGCATTCTCCATGCGCAGCCGGATGTCGTGGCAAAATGTGTTGCATCTCAGCAAGTTACAAAACTGTCATCGGCTACTGTTAAACTTCGGTTAACCGCCTTGTGGGAATGCGCAATTTGCGCGACGCCGCAGGCGGTGCTTTTTTCCGTTGTCACAACAAGGTGCAAACATGACAAAGCGTAATGCGCTCTCCATGGCGATCCTGCTCGGCCTGGCCGCTGCCATGCCGCTCGCCGCACAGAACACTTCGGCCGGCTTGACCGGTCGCGTCGTCGACGAATCGGGTGCTCCGATCGCGAACGCCACCATCGAAGTCGTGCATGGCCCGACCGGTGCGCGCAAGTTGGTCGTCACCGACGCCAACGGCCGCTACACGGTCGTCGGCTTGCGCGTCGGCGGTCCCTACACCGTCACCGCGTCCAAGGATGCGCTGAAGGATGCCGAGTCGGATGTCTACTTGGCGCTGGCCGAGATGACCAATGTCGACGCCCAGTTGGGTGCCGCTGCCGGTGACGCCACGTCGCTCGATGCCATCACCGTCACCGCCGATGCGATGTCGATGATGTTCAGCACCGACAAGATGGGTTCGGGCACCAACGTGTCCGCCGACCAGCTGGCCGCATTCCCGTCGATCGAACGCAACCTGCAGGACTATGCGCGTCTCGACCCGCGCGTCGTGCAGACCGACAAGTCGCGCAACGAAATCTCTGTCGGTGGCCAGAACCCGCGCTACAACGCGATCAAGGTCGACGGCGTCAGCACCAATGACAGCTTCGGCCTGGAAGGCAACAACTTGCCGACCCCGCGCCAGCCGTTCTCGATGGACACCATCGAGGAAATTGCGGTCGATGTCGCGAATTATGACGTGACCATCTCGGGTGGCGTCGGCGGCGTGATCAATGCCGTCACCAAGTCCGGTACCAACGAGTTCCACGGCTCGGTCTACGGTCTCTATCGCGACAACAAGTGGGTCGCCGAAAACAGCGACGGTTCCGACTTCTCGGGATTCACCGACGAAACCACCTTCGGACTCACCGTGGGTGGCCCGATCGTCAAGGACAAGCTGTTCTTCTTCTTCAACTATGAAGACTACAACCAGGGCGCGCCGGGTCCGACGTTCGGACCGGTGGGTTCGAGTGCCTCGAACATCGTCGGCATCACCCAGGCCGACATCGATCGTGCCCGTTCGATCTCGCAAGGTTACGGCTTCGATCCGGGTGGCTACTCGGTCGGCGGCGCCGACACGACCGGCGAAGAGTACGGACTGAAAGTCGACTGGAACATCAACGACGCGCACCGAGCGAGCTTCCGCATCGGCCAATCGGACCAGAGCGTCGCGGTGTTTCCGGGCTTCGGCAGCACCTCGATCGCCTTGGAGAGCTACGCCTACCAGCGTGATTTCCAGCTCGACACCTACACTGCCCAGCTGTTCAGCGACTGGACCGATTCGTTCTCGACCGAAGCGAAGATTTCCTACCGCGACTACGCCGCGGTGCGTACGCCGTCGGCGGAATTGCCGGCGATCTCGATCCGCGTCGGCAACA
>DATMVT010000103.1:0-1661 GCA_035562895.1 Patescibacteria group bacterium
AGCGGAAGTGACGCCCGTCCGGCGACCAGAACGGCGCGGCCCGTCCCGGCTCGGAACCGCAGCGCAAGGCCGGCTGAGCGACCGACACGTCGAGCATGCAGGCGAAACTGCCGTCGGCACGGGTAATCGAAAACGCCAGCCACGGCTCACTCGGATGCCAGGACAGGAATTCCGGATCTTCCGGACGGAAATTGGTCAGCTGGCGCTCGACGCCACCTTCGTTCAGCCAGACATTGGCGAAACCATCGCGGGTCGAGACGAAGGCCAGTCGACGGCCATCCGGGGAAAGTTTGGGCACCCGATCGATGCGCGAGGACACACTGACGTCGCTGCCCTCGTCGGCATCGATGCCGGCACGGACGATGCGCTGGCGGATCGTCCAGCTCTCGAAGGCCATGCGCCTGCGATCCGGGCTGAGCGTGGCGCCACGGATGAAATCCGCCCCCAGCGGCAGCGCCTGCTCGTGCCCGGCGAGGTCACGCCGGATCAGCTGCATCTGCCCGGTGCGCAGGGTCGCGAACATGTAAACGTCGTCGTTCTCCATGGTCGCGTCGGTGATGATGCCCGGCTCGCGATGCAGCGGCTGCGTCTTGCCCGAGGACAGGTCGAGCACATGCAAGTCGCGCACCGCCGACAGCGTGGCACGACCGAACAACACGCGCCGTCCATCCGGGGTGTATTCCGGGTAGAGGTCGAACCAGCCCGGTTTCGGGGTCGTCAACTGACGCTGCGTCCCGGTCTTCAGGTCGGTTTCGAACAACACCGCCTGGGTGCCGTTGTCGATCAGGTCGGAGTAGACGATCGACTGCCCGTCCGGCGACACCCGCGGCCGCACGAAGCTGCCGTAGCGACATTCGCGCAAGACATGTTCGACGCCGGTGACGAGCGACTTGCGGATGAGTTCGCAACGCCCGCCCTCGCTGCGCGCGTACACCAGCGCGGTGCCGTCCGCGGACCAGTCGGCGTGTTGTTCGATCGCGCCGCCACGCGTGACCTGACGGGCCGACCAGGTCGGCAGGTCGACGACCCAGACGTCGCGGTTCACGCCGTCGTCCTCGACCTGGAGATCGAACACCAGCTGCTGGCCATCTCGTGAAAATCGCGGCATGCGCTTGACGCCCGGGATCGCCGCCACCGGCGTGACCGACAGGATGTCCATCGGACGCAAGCCATCGCGACCTGAATCGTCGCGCCCCGACAACAGCCCGCCCACGATCGCCGCGACCAGCGCCGCAACAGCGATCAGCGGCCATGCCCGGGACGTCGGGCGCGGCGCCGTCATGACCGGCACCGCCGCCGCATCGCTCTCCTGCATCGGCGACGGCATTGCCGAGACCGAAGCGTCCGGTGCCAGGTCGACCGGCCACTTCAGTCGGTAACCGACCTTCGGGATGGTTTCGATCGCCGCGGCATCGTTCAGGACCTGGCGCAGTTGCGCGATCGCCCGCGTCAGCGAGTCGTCGGTGACGATGCGTCCACGCCAGACCTCGGCCATGATCGTCTCGCGCCGTGCCACGTCGCCGGCATGCCGGGCCAGATGCACCAGCACCGCCATGGTCCGGCCTTCGATGCGCTGCACGACGCCCGCCATCGTCACTTCGTTGGCATCGGCATCGACCACGGCCGCACCGACGCGAAACCGCGTCGGCCAAGGGCTCGCG
>DATMVT010000104.1:0-12207 GCA_035562895.1 Patescibacteria group bacterium
GGTCTGCACGCCGGCGGTATCGACCCAGCCCGGATGCATGACGTAGGCGCGCGGCTGGCCCTGCCAACGCCGGTTCCAGTCGCGCGTCAATTCGACCTGGGCGCGCTTGTGCATGGCATAGGCGGCCATGCCATCGTGTTCCTCGGCACGGGTCGCGGCCATTTCGGACAGGCGCAGCGGGGCGCCGTACATGCCGCCGGAACTCATGTTGATCACCACCGCATCGTCGCTGAAGCGGGCGCTGGCGTGCAGGCCTTCGGTCAGTACGAAGTGGCTCAGCAGGTTGGTGACGAACGAGGTTTCCAGGCCCTCCGGGGTGCGCTCGAAGCGATCGAGCAGCAGCCCGACGTTGTTGACCAGCACGTCGATGCGCTCGCCGCGCTCGGCCAGGTCGCGGACCAGTCGCCGGGTGTCGGTCACGCTCGCGAAGTCCGCGTGCAGCGGCTGCATCCGCGCCGATCCGCCTGCGGCTCGGACGAGTTCGGCGAGCTTTTCCGGGCTGCGCGCCGCCGCCAGCACGCGCGCGCCGCGCGCATGGGCATCGCGCGCGATGGCCGCGCCGATGCCGCCACTGGCACCGGTGACCAGCCAGGTTTGGCCGTCGAGGCGCTGCGGAATCGCCTGCCACCGGCGCTGCCGGCGGCGCAGGCCGACACGGCTGAATCGGGCGAAGAAGCGCGCGTAAAAAAACAGGCTGGCAAGGGCTCGGAGCATGCAGGATCGGCGCAGGTCGAAGGATCAGGACCTGCAGGTTACGCGCCGATCTGTGTGCGGCGTGCATGGATGGATGCTGCGGCGACTTCATCTGGATTGGTCGGCGACGAACGGTTCCCTTGGGAACCGTTCGCGATCGCGAACTGTGCCTGCCCGGTCTCATCGATGGCGTTCGCATTCGCGCACGATCGTGCGACCACCGTCAATGAAATCAATGGTTTGGAATTGGTGCGCGGATTGCGTAGTGCTGGCATTCCCCACTGGAGGTCGCCATGCCACGTCGTACCTCGTCCCGCCGTCCGTGTTGGACCCTCTGTGCTGCGACCGTCGTTGCGGCAGGCTCATTGTTCGCCAGCAGCCAAGCCCAGGCGTTTGCGATCCTGGTCGATTCCGCGGCCGACAATCTGACCGCAGGCGATGCTGCGTGCACCTTGCGCGAAGCCATCGACAACGCCAATTGGGATGCCGATTTGACGAGCGGTGACTGCGAACCCGGTCTGGCGGGCATGGACACCATCGAGATCCAGGCTGGCCTGCCGACGATCGTGCTCAATGGCAACGAACTTCAGATCCGCAAGACCATGGCCATCATCGGCCCGGCGTCCGGTCAGGAGATCAGCGGCAACGACCTGAGTCGCGTGTTGCATCTGCGGATGGACCTCGATCCCGCGGGCACGCACGACTACCGTCTCGAGAATCTGCGGATCGTCGATGGGCAAACGACTGCGCCAAGCTTCGGTTCGCCGACCGACTGCGCGGGACGGAGCGGCGGTCTGTGCATGGCCAGCGGCTCGATCAACGTGCAACATCGGGCTCGCCTGCGCAATGTCGAGTTCCACGACAACCGGAGCTACGGTGACTTCAGCGTCGGCGGCGGCGCCTATTTCGGCGCCGGGGTGATCGATGTCGAAATCACCGGCGCGTTGTTCGACGGCAATGAAGCCGGCGGGGTTGGCAATGTCGGTGGTGGCGCCTACTTCGATGGCGTCGAGCGCGTGCGCCTGGCCAATGCCCGATTCATCGGTAATGTCGCGACCGGAGTTGCTGGCGCGCTCGTCGTGACGGGGGCGCAGTCGTTCTCGCTGTCATCGGCGAACGTCTCGAACAATCAGGCGCGCCACGACCAGCCGAGCGCGGTGGTGATCGACGATACCCAGCAAGTCTTCGTCCACGACTCGGTGTTCCAGACGAACTTGAACCTCGACGACTTCTTGAATCTCACCCATGAGGGCTACGCCATCCGCGTGAGCGGCAGTGGCGCTGATGTGGCTTCGTTCTCGAATCTCTGGATCGATCAGAACCTCGGTTGCGGTCTTGGCGTCGTCGGCGTATCCGCCTTCGTCAGCAACAGCACGTTCTCGCGCAATCAATGCGACCACGAAGGCGCGGCGTTCGGCGTCCATGGCGCCACGGTCGAGGTGACGGCGAGCAGCATCCTCGACAACATCAATGCACTGCCGGCGGTCCAAGTCGATGGCGGCTCGCTCAAGCTGGAATCGAGCACCGTGGTCGCCAACCAGGCGACGACACCGGGTGAGGCGGGAGGCATCCGCCTCGATGCCGGCACCTTGATCTTGCGCAACACCATCCTGGCCGACAACGCCGGTTCCGCGGGCTCCTTCCAGCGCGTCGGCGGCACCGTCAACGCCGCCTACAGCCAGTTCGGCGATGCTTCCGCCGAAATCAACGGCAGCAGCAGCAACAACCTGTTCATGGGCACGACCAACCTCGGTGCGTTCGGCGACCATGGTTGTGCGGCCAAGGCCGGCGACAGCATCGTCGGGCCGCCCGTGTGCGTGCAGATGCGGCCGCTTTCGTCCAGCAGCGCAGCGCGCGAGCAGGGCAGTGCCTATGGCGCCGCCTACGACCAGCGCGGCCCGGGCTTCGTGCGCGTTGAGGGCGCGGCCGCGGATATCGGCGCGTATGAGTACCAGGCGCCGCAGATCAGCATCGAAGCGGTTGCTGCGAACCAGGCCGAAGGCCATGGCGGGCAGACCGTGTTCCAGTTCCGCGTGCGTCGCAACGGCGATCTGCGCGACCCGAGCTGGGCGGCCTGGCATGTCGCCGGTGATGGCACGAACCCGGCCGATGCGAGCGATTTCGATCCCGGTTCCTGGATCGGCGGTAGCGCCTATTTCGCGGCCGGCGCCAACGAGGTGCTGGTCAATCTGTACGTCATCGGCGACGCCACGCCGGAACAGAACGAAGGATTCCGAGTCGCGCTCGGCGCGCTGACCAATGGCACCATGGGCAGTCCGTCCGCTGCGACCGGCGAGATCATCAACGACGACGGTTTGTTCCCTGCAGCAACCCTGTCGCTCAGCCGGCTCGCGGTCGACGTGAACGAAGGCCAGTGGCTCTACTCGACACACCGCTTCCGGGTGACGCGCGCACAAGTCACCACTGGCTTCTGTTCGGTCGACGTGCGCCTGTCCGGCACCGGCAGTTTCGCTGCCACCGACGACGACTTCTTCGGCATCAGTACCGGCGTGCTGAACCGCTATCAGATGGCGCCGGGCGAAACGCACTTCGATGTCGAGGTACGGGTGGCCGGCGATGGCCAGCTCGAGTTCGACGAAACGTTCGAGTTGCGCCTGGAAAATCCGAGCGGCTGCTTCATCGCCAGCAGCGCGGCCACGGCCACTTCAACCATCGTCAATGACGACAGCGCGATCTGGATCGAGGCCGTCACCGCTGCGACGTTGGAAGGCAACAGCGGTTCCACCGCCTACAGCTTCCTGGTGCAGCGCGGACTCAGCGACGTGAACCCGGCCTCGGTGCAGTACGCGGTGAGCGGCAGCGGCGCCGACCCGGCCGAGGCCAACGACTTCACCGGCGGCGCCTATCCGGCCGGCGCGCTGAACTTTGCCACCGGGCAGAGCGAGATCGTGCTGGTGATCAACGTCGCCGGCGACGCCGTGACCGAGTCGGATGAAGGCTTCCGCGTCACGCTGTCGAACCCGGGCGGTGGCGGGATCACGCCGGTCGGGCAAGTCGATGCCACCATCCAAAACGACGACGGACTCGGCGATCTGCTGTTCCACAATTCGTTCGAGTAGGCGCCGGCTTCAGCCGCCGGCGGCGACGAGCAGGGCGCGCAGGCGTTCCGCTTCGGGTGAGTCGGCGGCGAATCGGGCGGTGATGATCGGCTGCGCGGTCAGGGCTTCCTGCCGCGCTTCCGTGTTCGCGCCGCGGGCCAGCAACCACTCGGCACGGGTTAGTCGCCACAGCGCGTAGCGCGGATGTTCGGTGCCGATGCTGGCGGCAAGGATGCCTCCGGCGCGCGCGATCAGCGGGCCGGCTTCGGCGCTGCGTTCGAGGCGCAGCAGGTTGCGCGCCTGGTTGTTGAGCGCGATGCCGAGGTGCGAATGCGCGCCACCCAAGCTCGCTTCCAGCCCGCGCACCGCAGCCGCGTGCAGCGCTTCGGCGGCGGCGCGCTCGCCGACCAGTCCGAGCACGTTGGCGAGGTTGTTCGCGGCCAGCGCGGTCTCCATCGAGTCGTCGCCGAGCGCGCGATGCAAAATGGCGTGCGCGCGCCGACCGACATCCACCGCTTCGCGCAGGCGGGCTTCGCCGCCACGACGCTGCAGGATCGCGCCGAGATTGCTGAGTGCCGTGGCGAGCCCGGGACTGTCTTCGCCCCAGATGCCTTCGGTCAACGTGACGATGGCGCGGCGCTCGTGTTCCGAGCGTTCGAAGTCGCCGGCTTGTGCCCGCGCCACTGCAAGGTCGGACAGTGTGTCTAGGGTGCGCAGATCCTGTTCACCGAAATGGCCGCGCGCGGTGTCGTGCGCGGCCGACAGGTGTGTCACCGCGGCATCGGCATCGCCGCCGGCGAGCACGACGCGGCCGAGCAGGCGTTGCAGGCGATGGTGCAGTTCCGGGTCATCGGCCTGGGCAACCAGCGGATCGGCTTCGGCCAGCAGCGACCGCGCGCGCGCCAGGTCCTCGGTGTATTCGCCGATTTCGGCGCGCACCAGCAGCGCGTCTGCGCGGTCGGCGGCGGCGCTGACCGGCAATTCGGTGAGCGCGGCATCGGCGAGCGCGGTCGCCGCAGCGAAATCCTCGGCGTTCATCAGCGCCTGTGCCTGCGCCACCTGCAGGCGCAGACGCAGGCGCGCGTCGGCGGCGAACTTCGCGGCGATGGCGAAGGACTCCGCCGAGTCGGCAAAGAGCTCCAGGCGTGATTGAACTTCACCGAGCGTCCCGAGCACGCGCACGCGCACCTCGGGCGCGATCGCGCGCGTGCCGATGTCGGCGGCGGCACTGCGCAGCAGATCGCGGGCGCTGATGCTGCCGCCCGGATGCGCGTACGGGTCGGCGGCACTGAAGGTGTCGAGCATCAGGCCGGTGACCTGGTCGGCGGTATCGCGTTCGCGCCGCGTTTCCGCGAGTTGCTCGGCCAGGCGCCAGACCAGCAGGGCGCTGACCACCGCGAACACCGTGACCGCGCCCGACAACAGGGTGTTGCGACGCACGAAGCAGCGCAGGGCGTACAGGCCGCCGCCGGGGACCGCCCGGACCGGGCGCTTCTGCAGCCAGCGGTCGAGTTCGTCGGCGAGGGCGTCGGCGCCGGAATAGCGATCGTCGCGTGACGGGGCCAAGGCGCGGCGCGCGATCGCCAGCAATTCGCGGAAACGCTCGCCACCGTCCTCGATTGCGATGGGCGGTTTCGCCGCCTCGCGTGCGATGTGTTCGCGTGCCTCGGCGAGCGCGACCAGTTCGTCCGCGGCCCAGGCGCGGTAGCGTCGGTCGGTCGCCGCCTCGAACAGCAGCACGCCGAGCGAGAACACGTCGCTGCGCGTATCCAGGGCGCCGGTCTCGCATTGTTCCGGGCTCATGTAGCCGGGGGTGCCGGCGACGTCATGGTGGCCGTCGCCGAGCGACCGCGCGATGCCGAAATCGATCAGCTTGATGCCGGGACGGCCATCGATCTCGGCGACCAGCAGGTTCGACGGTTTCAGGTCGCAGTGCAGCACGCCCTTGGCGTGCGCGTGCGCGACCGCGCGACAGGCGTCGCGCAGCAGGTCGATGCGCTGTTCCAGCGGCGCGCCGCGGCGCTCGCACCAACGATCGAAACGCTCGCCGTGGACGTGTTCCATGACGAAGTACAGCGCGCCTTCGGGGGTGGCGCCGGCATCCAGGATCTGGGCGATGCCGGGATGATTCATGTGCGCCAGCGATTGCCGCTCGATCTCGAAACGCAGGCGGTGCTCGGGCGAAAAGCGCCCGACCGTCATCACCTTGATCGCGACCTCGCGCTGCACCGGTTCGGTCTGCTCGGCGAGATAGACCACGCCCATGCCGCCATGGCCGAGCGGGGTGCGGATGCGATAGCGCCCAAAGCGCGCGCCGGGTTCGACCGCAACCGCAGGCGCGCCGTCCTGGCCGGCGACGGTGCGCGTCAGGGCGATCAGTTCGGTGCGGTCGTCGCCGTCGCGAGCGTCGGGCGCCAATGTCTCGGTCGCGTTCAAGCCAAGGTTCCCTTTTGGGCGGGCAGTCTGCCACGGTCGTTCACGCTTCGGGTTCGCGATCGCGAACCGGTTGATCAGGATCAACCGGCGCGGTTCGCGGATGCGAACGGCCGGCCTCGTAGGCGTGTCGCAAGGCATTGATATTTAGATGATCAGTCATTGGCACGCGGCCTGCGAAACCGTTCCGACGATCGCAGCCGCCGACCATGACCCAGGTCTTCCATATGTCCGAATCCGCACGACCGATCGCGCTTTCGACCGACGACCTGCACATCGGCAATCGCTATGTGCTGTCGCTGGCGGCGCTGCACCGTGACGCCAGTGTCGGATTGCTCGGCATCGAAGCGGCCGCGGCTGCTTGGGCGGGTCTCCATGGTCGGCCGCAGTCCGGCCCGGACACCACGCCGATGGCGTCGTGGGCGTTCGATTCGCCTCCGGCAACGATCTTGGGTCGCTGCCGATTCTTGCTGCGTGAGGGCGTGCATGTGTTCGGACGCAGCGCCGACTGCGGTTTGCGCCTCGACTGCCCGGGCATCTCGCGCCGTCACGTGCGGATCTATGTGCTGCCGACGCGCGGCGTGCTGGTGTGCGATCTGGGCTCGACCAATGGCACCCGGGTCGATGGCGAATTGATCGTCGAAGTCGCCGTGGAAGGTCCGGCGGTCCTCGATATCGGGCCGTTGCGATTGCTGCTGCGACCGGACCGCGCGCCTTGATGCCCCACCCGAGAGCCAATGCCATGAACCGATCCCTGTCTGCCTTGTTCCTGCCCCTGTGTGCCGTCATCGCGGCGTTCGCGCCGGCCGTTGCGGCGCCGCTGCGCTTCGAGCAGGTTGAGATCGCCGGCGCGCCGATGCAGCTGCCGAAGGGCTGGACCCGCCAGCAGGACGACTACGGATTGATCCTGAGCGAAAGCAACGACGACGACTCGCCGGTGCTGGCGCTGATCGGTGTCCAGGGCCAGCCCGGCCAATACATGGCGCCGCGCCAGGTGGCCGACACCGTGCTGGCGCAACTCGACCTGCCGACGCAGGGCATCGTCGCCACACTGATCGAGGAGCGCGACCAGAATGGTGCGCTCTATCGCCTGCACCAGCTGCAGGAGTGGCACAAGCCCGGTTACCTCGCCAGCTACACCTACACCGATGTGCGCAGCGGCGCGATCGTGCATCTGTTCTTCTCGGCGCTCGAGCAGCGCTTCATCGAACTCGGCGGGCCGATGCTGCCGCTGATCGCGTTTGCCGGCATGCCCGCAGCGGCGCTCGACCAGTTGCAACGCGACGTGCAGGCGCGCGCGGCGATGCCCGTGTCCGGCAACGGCGATGGCAACGCGGCTGCGCGCGCCGCCGACGAGGCCGCCGCCTACGCGCTCGCCAGTCGCATCTCGGCGATCAGCCACGAGACCCACATGAAGATTCTCTACAACATGGACAGCGGCTGGTGCTACCGCGGCGAGTCCGATTGCGAATGAACCCGGTCAGGAGCCACGCCATGAACGCATCACCCAACCGCATCCTCGCGCTGATCTGCGCACTCGCTTTCGCGGTCTTGGCCAGGGCGGCACCCACCGACCTCGACACCAGCTTCGGCGGCAGCGGCGACCTGCTTGATCCCTTCGTCACCGCGGGTGTGGTGACGCGGCTGGACGGTCGTGCACTGGCGGTGTCCTCCGACCAACTCACCTACATCGTCGGTGGCGCCAATGGCGGCGCGGTGCTGGAGAGCGGATTCATCGGCGTGCTCAACCCCAATGGCTCGATCGCGACCCACCTCAACGGCAGCGGCTACGCGCTGCTGCCGAACGCGCGCTTCGAGGACCTGGTGCTGCTGCCCGACGGCAAGGTGCTGGCCTGCGGCCTGAGTTACACCAGCCAGATCGAACACCGCTGGCTGGTCGCGCGCTTCAATGCCGATCTGACGCTGGATACGAGCTGGGCCGGCCAAGGCTACGTAGTCGGGTCTTTTGGCCCCTTGTCGATCTGCGAGAGCATCGAACAGATGAGCGATGCGCGCATCGTCATCGGTGGCCGCCGCGGCAGTTCCAACTCGGTGGGTTCCGAAAATGGATTCATCGCCGCGCTAACCCAAGCCGGCGGGCTTGACCCGGCATTCGCGAGCAACGGGTTGACAGAGACGAATGTGGCTACGAACACCGGCTGGGTGAGCCCACGCGTATCCAGCATAGTCGAAGGCGCTGCCGGGAGCATCGTGATGTCCGGCGGCCTTGGACTTTCGGGGCTGAACCAACTCATGGATACACAGAGCCGCGACTACGTGTTGAGTTACGGCGTCACCGGGGCTCTTGTTGCCATCCGTGATCCTGGGGGGCTGTATCAGGGCGACATGCATCATTACGCCCCATGGACGCGGAGTTGGGGTGAAGTGCATGCGAGTCCAGTGGGTCAGATTCGTCGCGGCTACCAGAACCGCTATCGCTCGGAATCGCCTCATCTTGCCACCACGTTCGTCGCTGGATATGAGGCTGACTTGAGCGATCCCCCGTTACCTGACTTCGCGGTTTGGGGCGCACTGGCGTGGCCAGACAGCCAGTACGAGCTTGACGGCTACTTGTTCGGTTCGTCGGCGCTGATGCCGAACGATCGATTGATCGTTGCAGGCAGTTGGCGTCGCAACGGCGAAAACCCTGCGCGTGCACGCATGTTCCTGCAGCGCATCGACAGCAACGGACTCGACGACAGTTTTTTCCCGGCGGTCGGCTTCAATCAGGATGCGTACCTGTATCGTCCTGCGGGCCAGGCGGACACTGGCGCCGACCCCTTCCCGATCGTGCGTGACCTCGCCGTCGGCCGCAATGGTCGCATCACCGTGTTGTCGCGGCGCTCTTCCGGCCAGAACGGCGTCAATGTCATCCGTTTCATGGGCGACGGCATCGACAGCAGCACCGTCGATCTCGAGCCGGCGCCGATGGCGCTCGGCGCGGTGACCACCGCCACCGGCGACCTGGCGCAATCGAACCTGGTCGCCATCGACGGCCTGCCGGCGAACGTGCGGGTGCCACTGTTCGTGTTGGGCGGCGAGTACAAGCTTAACTCCGGGCCCTGGCAGCGACATCCGACCTACGCGAAGTACGGCGACTTCGTGCGCGTGCGCGGCTACGCATCGGCAATGCCGGGGCAGCAGCACACGGTGTCGCTGTTCGTCGGCGGCCTGCGCGGCAAGAACAGCTGGGACGCGATCGGCAACCGCCAGCGCGCTGACTTCGTCATCACCAGCGCCACCGCCGCGCTGGCCGGTCAGCGCTGCTCGGACAACGTCTTCGCCAGCGGTTGCAGCCAGGCCATCCCCGACAACGGCAGCGCCATCACCAGCGAGTTGCCGCTCGACTACGCCCTCGCTGGCGACTGCAACTACATCAGCCGCGTGCGCGTCGGCCTCGATATCGACCATCCCTACCTCGGCGACCTCAAGGTGACCCTGCTCGATCCGAACTACGACCTGTTCGGCAGCGAGGGCAATGTCGTTCTGCTCGATCGCGTGCGCAATGGCGAGGCTGCTTCGTCGGGGTCGTGTACCGCCGACGGGCTGCTCGGCAATGCCGGAGACGACGCCAGCGACAGCGCCGACAGCGCCTGTGCCGCGACCGGCGGCAGCGGCAAGATTTTCGGCTGGGTGCGGCCGTCGCAACCGTTGTCGGCGCTGGTCAGTCGACGTGGCACGAATGCCGGGGGCACCAGCAGTGTCGGGACCTGGACCCTGGTCGTGCGCGACCTGGCCAGCAGCGACGTGGGCCAGCTCAACAACTGGTCGATTGCCGTCGAGTGCACCTCGATGTTGCCGAGTCCGGACATCTTCGCGAACGGCTTCGAGTGAATGGTCGCATCCATCGGCCCCCGCGATGCCTGGTGCGCCAGCGAGCAAGCGCCTCGGCATTGAACCTGAGAAGGCCGCGCGCCGGATCGAAGCGACCACGTCGACGCAGACGCCGCCCTCACCTCCGGCTCAATGCGCTTGAGTTTCGGAGATTGCGAGGAAGCGATGATGGGCGGGAGCAAGGGACGTGTGAGTTTCAGGGTGCTGGCGGCGCTGACCGATGCGCTCGACCGCAGTGGCGGGCAAGAACTGGCGGCCCGATTGCTGTGGCCGATTGCCGCCGGTCGCGGCCGCATCAGCCCGGAGATTGGTCTGCGCTGGTGGTCGTCGCGGCTGGCCGACTACTCCTACGGCGTCGCTGCCGACGAATACTGCGCGGTGGGTGGCGTCGCCTATCGCCCGGGTGCGAGCAACCTGCTCGACGTCGGCGTCAGCGGCGCGCAGCCGCTTGGTCGACACTGGGCGCTCGCGGGCAGCCTGCGCTGGCGTGAGCTGCCTGGATCATTGCGCGACAGTCCGCTGGTCGATGGCGACGGCGAAGTCAGCGTGCTGATCGGGCTGACGCGGCAGTTGTAGGAAAGCTGCCGCATGCTGGCGGACTGCGGCACTCACGCCTCGGCTGCGCCTTCGCCGCGACCGAGGTCGTGTTCGCGCAGCTTCTTGTAGAAGCTGGTCTTGCCGATGCCAAGTGCGCGCTTTCGAGCGCTCGTCGGTGCGGTACAGCCAGTTCTCGTCCAGTTCGAGTGCGCGCCGGCAGCAGAAGCACGCCGCCCGCGGGTCGGCATGCGTCCGCGCTTCCGCGCGCTTGGCGGCGCTGTCGATGTCGTCGCATTCGAGGGCCAGGACCTGGAACTGACTTAATCCCCTCGCCGAATCGCCGCAGCGTGCATCAGCGGGGTGTGCGAAAAGGTCGCCAAACTGGCGACCACGTCAGCGAGTGCAGGTGCATCCAGCCGGTTCCGCTTGATGAAGGCCTGCCATTGCTTCTGTTTTTCGCCATCAGCCGCGAACCGTTCCGTCAGGCCGATGGGCAGGCCATCCGGCAGGGGCGTGTGCCGGCGCGCGAAGGTGGCGCCGATCGCCTGGGCAAGCACGTCAGGATCCATCACGTTCTCGCGGGCCAGCGCCAGCAGGTCGAAGTAATCCTTCATCCGGCTGTTGAGCAGGCCAAGGCAGGTGATGGCTTCGAGCTTCTCGGCGAAGACGGTTTCACGCGGATAAACCCGCAGCCGGGGTGCCGGCAGGTCATTGAGCAGCGTCGGGCACTCGACTTCCTGGGCCGAGGGTGTAATCGCATCGCCGTAGCCCACGTCCCATTGCACGGAGCAGCGGGCAGCGCCCAGATAAGCGGCAAGACTGATGCGGAGGCCGTCATACTTGGCCTCTTCGCGAATGGCGGTCACTGCGATGGTGTCGGTGTCAAAGCGGACCGCATCATCGACGGATAGCTCACAGAGGCGCCGAACCAATGCTTGCAGAGCCACCGGGTCGGATGGGCCCTGTCCCAGGAAATCCGCGTCCCGGGTCGGACGATGCGGTGTCGGAAATCAGAGTGCGAACAGCATGGCGCCCTTGAGTACGAACTGGTCGCGTTCGGGCGATATCGACAGCCGATACAGCAGCCTCTCGACTGCGTAGCGGTCGAGCAGCAGTTGGTAGTTTTCGCCATGGTTTCTTGAGCGATCCAGCAGCCGCTGGCGCAGTGAAGCGATACGCCCGGCCGAAGACATGGAATTACTCATGCCAGCGATTCCAGGTAGGGCCGCATCACGTTGGAGACCCGGCAAAGCTCGGCAGCGCGCCACAGTTCATCCATGCTCACGCGTTTCTGCCGCCACGCGTCGCGCAGGGCCTCCAGCGCGACATCCAGGCCGATTTTGTTCCGGTACTTGAAGCAGTCGGCTACGGTGCGGGCGATGCCGGTGACGCGAATCGCAACGCCATCGACCACGTGGGTTTCGATGCCCGACTCCAACGCTTCGCCCGAGAAGCGCATCACCCGCAGCGTGGGCCAATCCAGTCGTGGAATCCGATCCTTGGGTCCGATCGCAATCCAGACCTCGAACGGTGCCTGGCTGGTCAACTCGTGGAAGCGCAGCGCAGTCAGCAGGCAGAAGTTCGCCTTGGGCGTGCGCCGCGCCACCACGATTAGGGCCTCGTTGGCATCCGGCATCCGCTCGGGCAGGGC
>DATMVT010000105.1:0-1733 GCA_035562895.1 Patescibacteria group bacterium
CATCGGCACGTTCGCCCAGATGGACCTCGCCCATACCGCCTTGTCCGAGGCGTTCGAGCACCCGGAACGGCCCGAGGCGACCGTCCGTTGCCAAGGGCAACGGCGGCGCCAGATCGCGGGCGTCGAAGCCATCGAACAGGCCGCGCACCAACGTGGACAATGCGGCATCGGCGGCATCGAGTTGGTGCAGCGCATCGCTGCGCGCGGCGGCATCGAGCTCCACCAGGCGATGGAATTCGGCACGCGCGGCCGCGAACGCAACGACTGTGTCGGGCAAGTCGTTCATCGTATCCGGCATACGCGTTTCATCACCCGCGCCTGACATCGGTCAGCCCGCGAGTTGCTGGCGCAGCCAGGACCGCGCCAGCGCCCAGTCGCGATAGACCGTGCGCTCGTCGAGCCCGAGCAGGGCCGCGACCTCACTCACTTCCAGCCCGCCGAAACAGCGCAGCTCGACCACTTCGGCCACCCGCGGATCCAGCTGCGCGAGCTTGCGCAACGCGTCATCGAGCGCCGGCAGATCGGTATCGGCGTCGATCGGCAGAGCCGAGGCCTCGACCAGATCGACGCGTTGCCAGTCACCACCGCGCTTGTCGCGCGACTTGGCGCGGGCGCGGTCGACCAGCACCTGGCGCATCAGCTTCGCCGCGGTGGTGAAGAAGTGCTTGCGGTCGGTGATGTCGATGCGTTGCGCGCCCAGCAATCGCACGAACAGATCGTTGACCAAGGCGGTCGGCTGAAGCGTGTCGTGACCGACATTCGAGCGGAGCTGCTGCGCGGCGATGCGGCGCAGATCCGCATAGACCAGCGGGAGCAGGGACGACAGGGCGTCGCCGTCACCTTCGCGCCAGCGCTGCACCAGTTCCGTGACCTCGCCATGACTCATGGCCCGAAGTCTAGCGACGTGTCAGGTCTGCGCGGGAACGGCGTATGCCATGGAAAGCCGCCTCCCGGCCATCACGAGACCGATCAACGTGCAACGCATCCCACACCTCGTCGCCGTCCTCGCCCTCACGTCAAGCGCCGTGTTCGCATCCGACGGCACGCCCGATCCGACGTTCGCGCAAGGCGCCAGCGTGCTGTTTCCGAACTACGCCTACCTCTCGGCTTCCGTCGGCGACCACAGCGCCCGCGGCATCGTCATCGGCGACGACCAACGCCTCACCGTCGTCGGCGATTTCCAGCGTGACTCGGCACTCGCCAACCGCGACTGCGGCCTGTTGCGCACCCTGCCGGATGCCGACCTCTACGACGGCACCTTTCTGCCGCCCTTCGGGTACGGCGACATCGCCTTCGACCGCGGCGGATCCAACACCGACCTGTGCTTCGGCATCGCGCTGCGCGACGACCAGGGCATCATGGTGGTCGGATCGGCGACCGTCGATGCGGAAGATCGTCGTGAGGGGCTGGTCTTTCAAACCCTGGCCGATGGCAGCTTCGACCCCGCCTTCTTCGGCGACGGCACGTTCGAGACTGCGATCGACGGTCCGCCCGAACTGATCGCCAGCGATGTCGAGTTCCGCCATGTCGTACGCGATGACGCGGGTTTCGTCGTCAGCGGCGCCGCGCAAGTCCCGATTCTCGGCGGCGGCAGCCTGTCGCTCGGCGTCGCGCTGCGATTCAACGGCGACGGCAGTCTCGACGAACAATTCGGCGATGGTGGCCCGGCGCTGCTTCTGGGCGGCGACGCCGCCGGCCTGCTCGAACTGCGCGGCATGGCGCGCGCCTCGGAC
>DATMVT010000106.1:0-7702 GCA_035562895.1 Patescibacteria group bacterium
AAGGCGATGCCGGCGTGTCCGCGCAACACGCGCTGGTGCTGGTCAATCACGGCAATGCCAGCGGCGTGGATCTTTGGCGCGTCGCACAGCATGTTCAGGCCTGCGTCCGCAACCGATTCTCGATCACGCTCGAACCCGAACAGGTGGTGATCTGAGCGCGCGTCAACGCGACGCCAATTCCAACACATCGTCCAGCAAGGCGGCGGCGGTGATGTCGGCACCGGCACCCGGCCCCTGGATGACCAAGGGGCGCTCGCGGTAGCGCGTGCTGTGAATCACGATGCGATTGTCGGTTCCGCCACCGCGGGCGAGCTCATCGTCCAGCGCCACCGCCTCCAGCCCGACCGACGCGGCACCGTGGCGCCAGCGTGCGACCACGCGCAGGCGGGCGTTGCGCGAGCGCGCCGCGTCGAGGCGCAGGCGCAGCGGCCCATCGAGACGCGACAGCGCCGCATCGACGCCCTCGCGATCGACACCGGCGAGCACGTCGTCGAGCAAGGGTGCGACGGTGATGTCGTGTTCATCGAGCGCGACGCCGGCCGCACGCACGAGGATCAGCAACTTGCGGCGCACATCGGCACCGGACAGATCCTCGCGCGGATCGGGCTCGGTATAGCCGCGATCGCGCGCCTCCCGCACCCAGTCGGAAAACGGCCGATGGCCGTCGAATTGATCGAACAGCCAGGCGAGCGATCCCGACAGCACGCCGGAGATCGCGTCGATCTGGTCACCGCCGGCCGTCAACGCCCGAATCGTGCGCAGCAGCGGCAGACCGGCGCCGACGGTGGCGGCATCGCCGTAGCGGGCACGACCGTTGCCCTGCGCCGCACGAATCGCCTGCCAGCGCAGCAGCGATGCGCCCTGGCCGAGCTTGTTCGCCGTCACCACGTCGATGCCTTGCGCCAGCCAGTGTGCATGGCGCGCGGCCACGAGGTCGCTGGCGGTCGCGTCGATGACGATGCGCCGACCCGAAAGCGGCGACGAATGAATCTCGTCGACCCATTCCAGCGAGGTCGCGCGCGACAGCGGCGCCACCGGATTCAGGGCCTGCAGCGGTTGCAGGGCGTCGCCGCGCACGCCTCGGCGAGAATTCGCGACACCGACCAAGTCGATGCCGGAGACGAGGTCGCGACCGCGCAGATCCGCGATCCGTCGCAACAAGGCACGACCGACGCCGCCGGTGCCGAGCAGCACCAGGCGCGCGGTGGCCGCCGACGGAGCGACGACGGGCGCGAGGACGGCACTCATCCGGCCACCTCGACTGGCTGTCGCGCGTCAGCCGTCACCGCTGCGGCACGATCCAGCGCAGCAGCGAGATCGCGGGCCAGATCGCGCGCGTCTTCGATGCCTACGGACAGACGCAGCAAGCCTTCGCCGATGCCTGCCGCGGCGCGCGCTTCGGCGCTCATCGCCGCGTGCGTCATCGTCGCCGGATGCGCGACCAGGCTCTCGACGCCCCCGAGCGATTCGGCCAGCGTGAAGTGCTCGAGGCCGTCGAGGAAAGCCTTCACCGCCTCGACGCCGCCGGCCAGTTCGATCGACAGCATCGCGCCGAAGCCGCGCTGCTGGCGCAGGGCGAGCTGATGATTCGGATGCGAAGCCAAGCCCGGGAAATGCACCGTCGACACCGCCGCATGCTGCTGCGCCAAGGTCGCCAGTTCCAGCGCATTCTCCTGATGCACGCGCAGACGCGCATCCAGCGTGCGCAGGCCGCGCAGCGTCAGGAAACTGTCGAACGGCGAACCCGTCAATCCAAGCGCGTTCGCCCACCACACCAACTGCTGATGCGTCTCGGCATCCTTCGCGATGACCGCGCCGCCGACGACATCGCTGTGGCCATTGATGTACTTGGTCGTCGAATGCACGACCAGGTCCGCGCCGAACGCGATCGGCGTCTGCAATGCCGGCGACAGGAAGGTGTTGTCGGCGACCACGGTGGCGCCGATGCGATGCGCGGCCTCGGCGACGAAGCGCAGGTCGGTCAGGCGCAGCAAAGGATTCGACGGCGTTTCGATCCACACCCACTTCGGTTGCTTTGCCAGTGCGTCGGCCAGTGTGCGCGGATCCGTCAGGTCGGCGGTGATCAGCTCGAACTGGCCCTTCTTGGCCAATGCATTGAACAGGCGCCATGAGCCGCCGTAACAGTCGTGCGGCACCAACAGGCGCTCGCCCGGCTGCACCAGCGCCAGCACCAGCGTGATCGCCGCCATGCCGGTCGCGGTGATCACCGCACCGGCGCCGCCTTCGAGTTCGGCCAAGGCCTCGGCGAGCAGATCGCGGGTCGGATTGCCGCTGCGCGTGTAGTCGTATTGGCGCTTCTGGTTGAAGCCTTCGAAGCTGAAGTTGCTCGACAGCACGATCGGCGGCACCACGGCGCCGAACGCGGCATCGCTGTCGATGCCGGCGCGCACCGCCGCCGTGGCCGTGCAACGGGCGCTCATGCCGCACCTCCGCAGGCGCGCAGGGCATCCAGCAGCACGTCGTGAACGCGCGCATCCTCCTTCAGGAACGAGTCGTGCCCGAACACCGAGTCGACCTCGTGGTAGCGATGCAACAGCGGCAAGGCGACGGCGAGTGCGCGCGCGTCCTCGACCGGCACGATCTGGTCGCTGCGCGCCGCGAACACGGTCACCGGCACCGGCACATCCACCGGATCGATGTCGTGCAGGTCGATCGATTCCGACAGACGCAGGAAAGCGGTGCCGGCGAAGCGGTTGGCGAAGCGCTCGCCCTGTGCATCGAGGTAAGGCTCCGCCGCACAGCGGGCGACGCCATCGGCCAGCGCGACCTTGTCGGCGAAGCGCGCGCCGAATTCACCGGGCGTGCGATAGCTCAGCACCGCGAGTTGGCGTGCCAGCGCGACCGCTTCGTGCGCGGCTTCATGTTCCGTGCCGAGGCGCACGATGCGGCGCTGGATCGCGCGCCAGGCCGACGCGAATGGATGCGGACGATGGGCCGCGTTCAAGACCACCAGATGACCGAGCCGCGCGCCGAGGCGCTTGGCCAGATGCAGGCCGACCATCGCGCCATACGATGCGCCGATGCAAGCGGTGACGCGACGGACCTGCAGGTGATCGAGCAAGGCCTGCAGCGCCTGCGCCTGGTCGTCCGGATCGATCGCGGCATCGAGCGCGCCATCGGCCCCGATCCAGTCGATCGACAGCAGGCGGTTCGCGAACGGGTCGAGCGCGCCGCCGCGACGAACCTGCTGCGGCCACCAGCCCTCGGACGCGTCGATCGCGTTCGCCGCCAGTTGCCGATGTGCCGAAATCCCGCCGAGCACGATCAGCAATGGCGCTTCCTGCACACCGAGGACCTGCCAGCGCAGCACGACGTCGACACTGCCGCCGTGACGCAGATGCAGACGCAGCGGGAACGAGCCGCGCTGGACCGGCACCGGCGCATCGGCATGCGGCGCGAAACTCGGAACGACGTAGGTCGCGGTGCGCGGTTCGAAGACCGTGGTTTCAGCATCGGCGGCGAGCGACATGGCGAACTCCTGAAGGAATATCGCCCATCCAGCGCCCTGCGGGATACGTCGCACCTTCGCCCGAAGGCTAGTTGCGACCCATCTTCCGGTGAGGGAACTCACCGCAGGACTTGGCACCTGGCGCGACGCTTGCGCGTCGCGCTGGTTGCCCCGGCATCCAAGGGCCTATCCCTCCGCCGGTCTTGATGGGTATGTGCGGCGAGCATGCCGGCCGCACCGCCACCTGTCAATCGCTATATCGCGATGAAGAGATATAACATTTTTTCATCAGCGCGCGACCTGGTCGTAGCTGAGCAGATCGAAGCTCAGCGCATCGTCCGGGTTCTGCGACAACGAGGCCTCGCGCGCGATGAAGACATAGGACTTGCCCTCCTCGAGCTTGCTCGTCATCAGACCTTCCGTGTGCGCGTTCGCGTACACCAGCAGGTTGCGGCCATCGGCCGTGACGACGTGCATCGGCGCACCGACGATCTCGGCATGGGCGTCATTGATCCACTTCGCCTGCTCGCCACCCGCCGGATTGCGGCTGACCAGCCGGCCTTCGACGCGGGCGATCTTGCGCCACGTCGGGTCTTGCTCCGGCTCGATCTCGGTGCCGTTCATGCGTGCATTCGAGACCTCGTCGAATTTCGCCAGCAACTCGCCGAGGCTCTGGAAACGGATCTGGAAGTCCCAATGGCTGACGTCGTCGGCAATGTGTTCGGCCGCAGCGAATGCCATTTCTGTCTGCGCGTCATTGCAGGCGCCCTTGCAATACGGCACCCCGATCTCCAGGAAGCCCTCGAGGCGATCCTTTTCGAGTTCGACGTAGTCGCGCATCTCGAGCATCACGCCCGGCCCCATGGCCACGCCGGCCTGGCCTTCGCCCGGCGCCGCAACCAGTACCGCGCCATTGCCGACGTCGAGCTTGCCGACCCGCAACTGGCGCATCATCGCGTAGGCGTACTCATCGGCGCTCATGCCGTGCAGGCTCTTGGCGATGATGGTGACGATCTCGACCTGGTGCCGTTCAGCGGTGTCGAACATGCGCTTTTCGAATGCCGTGCGCGCGGCGGCATCGAGGAGTCCGACTTCGTCGATCACGAACTTGCCGAACTTGGCCGGGATCGCGTTCGCATCCGGTTTCGGCAGCACGTCGACCGCACCTTGCGCGTCCACGGTCGCCGTTGCCGTGCTTCGGACGGGCTCGGCCGTCGCGATCGGGTCGGACACCGGCGCGCGTTTCGGCGCCGTCGTCACGGCCGTCGTGCCGCTGCAATCACCGCCCTGTTGCGCACAAGCCTGCTCCCAGCCCTCGGCGATCGCGCTGACGCGCCTTCCGCGACCCGGATGGGTCGGGCCATCGGCTTCCGGCACCAGGGTGTTCATCGCCTTCTGCGCATCGGCCAACACCGCGCCCATCTTGTACAGCACATAGCCGCTGAACTTGTCCGCCTCGAGTTCGGTCGGCGGCTGGCTGCCGCCGGGCTGGATGGTGTGGCCGGACAGATGGTGGCCGACCTCGTGCGCCATGATGCTGATCGGCGCCCAGTCGTTGTTCGCGGTCGCCTTCTGCACGTCGGCCATGAACTGTTCGTTGTACGCGATCACGCGTCTCGGCAGCTTGTCGTCGCCGACCAGGATCACGGCCGCGGCATTCGGCACTTCCGGGTGCGGCAGCACGTCGAAGTTCTGCGGCAGGCCGGTGTACTTCATGATTTCGGCAACGACCGCCTGGCCTGCGCCCACATCCCCCTTGGCCATGCCGCCCGCCTTCACTTTCACCGGTGAGCCGTCGTAGGAGCAGGCCTGCAACTGGCTGGCGAGCTCGTCGATCATCGCCGCCTCGCTCATGCCACCGGCGGGTGCGGGTATGTTGGCAGCGAGCGACTGGCCGCCGGAATCGGCGTCACCGCTGCGGCCACAGGCCGCGAGCGCGACCGCCAGGGCGGAGCACAGCAAGGTCCGTTGCAGGGGAAGAGGCATGTTCATGAAGTCGATTCCTTGTGGGGTGAAGAAGTGGATTCAGGCCGAGGTGGCCCATTGGGCGAGGACGATCTTGATGACGACCATCGAATAGAGCCGGACGAGCAGATACTTGATCGCGACGTAACTGCCGGCAGCGAGCAGCAGCCGCCACGCGTGGCGGTGCCCGTCGAAGCGGAAGAACTGGCGAAACGCGAACAGGACGATCAGCGCCTCGATGCCATCCATCGGCCAGGCCATGAACTGCTTGTGCAGGGCCAGGAACCAGGGCGCGCGAAACGCCAGCGCCGGCAACCAGACGATGATGTTCGCGACGATGACGAGAAAGTGCACGTAGACGCCGAGCACCAGGTGTTCGGTGAGGTTGAAGGGCTGGCCCCAGCGCAGGACGAGCAGGGACGACGCGGTGATCGCGAACACGCCGAGGGACACGGACCAGTTCGCATAGGCGCGCACCAGTTCCATGGCCTGACCGAGATTCGCGTCCTGTGACGCCAGATGGTTGGCGCGCATCAGCACCAGCAGGAGCAGACCGATCGCGACCAGCAGCAGCTTGAGCGGATGCACGTGCCGGGCGCGGGCGCCGAGCACGAACTCGCGCGCGATGTGGCCGGGCGAATGCGCCAGACGCCAGGCCGCCGCGACGAAGCCGAACTCGAACACCCGGTAGCTCTGCCATGCCTCGGCGCGCACGACGCCGAGATCGAGCCGATGTGCGCGCTTCTGCCCGCAGCGACCACAGAACGGCGTCGTCGAATCGGCACCGCAGTTGTGGCAGACCGGCGCCGCGAAATGCGCGGCGTCCGGATTCTGCGGGGGCGGGAGCGTGGACATCGTCACGGCCGATTGCTGCGTGTCCGGCTCAGTTCGCCAGTTCGACGAGCTCGAAATCGTCGAACACGGCGCTGGTGCCGGCGGTCTTTTCGCCCATCACGATCAGGCCGGCCGCACCGTCGGCGTGCGCGCCATCCTCGGCTTCGGCGACGACGTCACCGTCGAGCGTGAGCGTCAGCGTACGGCCGGCGCAACGTGCCCCGATGCGGACATCCGCGATGTTCGGCATGGTGCCTTCGAAGCGACCGCTGGCCAGGGTCGTCGCCTGCCCGTCCTGAACCTTCAGGATCGCGTAGCCGTGCCCCCCCGAGACCATGAAGGCGTAGAAGTTGTCGTTGTCGCCATGTCGACAGACCACGCCGCCGGTGCCTTGGCCGACGCCGGTGTACAGGAACAGGTTGGCTTCGACGCGCACGTCGGCGCCGGCCGCCTGGCGCGGAGCGCGCACGACACCGTAGGTGGCGTCGTCGATCGGGGTCATCTGGTAGCCACCGGAACCGTCATACAAGGCGATGCCCTTGGCGAGGTGGTCGGCGACCTGGGTGTCGATCCAGCCACTGCCGGCATTGGAGAAGTCGTCGCGCAGAATCGCGGTTTCGGCGGCGAAGGCCGCAGCGGTGGCGAGGCTCAGAACGATGATCGAAGCGAGTCGAGACAAGGGATTCATGGCGGGCTCCAGTCGCGGCGACAGGCCGCGTTGTCTTGCAGTACGCAGGATCGTCGCGTTTTCTCCGCCGCATCCGGCGCGTATGCTTCACGCATGGGGACGAACCTGGACGACATCACCGGTTGGCTGGCCGACTGGCAACAGGGCGACGCGCAGGCGCGCGACCGGGTGTTTGCGCGCCTCTACGCCGAGATGAAGCGACTCGCCGCGACCGTGCTGCGCTCGGAGTCCGGCCACGACACCCTGCAACCGACCGCGTTGTTGAACGACGCGCTGATGAAGCTGATCCAGGCACGCGCGCCCGACGTCGAGGACCGCGGCCATTTCATCCGGGTCGTGGCACGCGCCATGCGGCAGATCCTCATCGACCGCGCACGCCGGAAGCTTGCGGAGAAACGCGGGGCCGGGGCGGTCCCGGAATCGCTCGACGGCATCGATGTCGCCGGGATGGGATCGCCGCATGAACTGGTGGCGCTGGACGATGCCTTGAACGTCCTCGCCAAACTCGACCCGCGCGCCGCCGCGGTGGTCGAGATGCGCGTGTTCGCGGGTCTCACCATCGAGGAAACCGCGCAGGCACTGGATATCCATCCGTCGTCGGTGAACCGTGAATGGGCGCAGGCCAGCGCCTGGCTGCGGGAGCAACTGGGCCATGACCGCGACGCCTGACCCGGCGCGATACGCGCGCCTCAAGGAGCTGCATTTCGAACTCGATGCGCTGCCGTCGACGCAGCGCGCTGCACGCA
>DATMVT010000107.1:0-26067 GCA_035562895.1 Patescibacteria group bacterium
GTGGCACTGCACTGGCTGACGTTCTATGCGTCGATCAAGCTGTCGAACGCGTCCGTGGCCGCGACCTGCATGGCGCTCGGCTCGGTGTTCACTGCCCTGATCGAACCGTTCGCGGCGAAGCGTCGATTCGCATTCGGAGAAGTGTTGCTCGGCATCGCGGCAATTCCGGGCGTGGTGCTGGTGGTCGGCGGTGTGCCGAGCGGGATGTGGACCGGCATCGCCATCGGCGTGTTGTCGGCGGCCCTCGCGGCGCTGTTCGGTTCGTTGAACAAGCGCTTCGTCGCGGGCGCCGATCCGCTGGCGATGACCTTTCTCGAAATGGGCGCGGGCGTGTTGATGCTCAGCCTCGCCGCGCCGCTGGCCGCCGGCTTCATCCCGCTATTCGACGCGCCGCTGCTGGTCTGGCCGGACACCCGCGATTTCGGCTATCTGCTGCTGCTCGCGGTGGCCTGCACCCTGCTGCCGTTCGCGCTGTCGCTGGTCGCGCTCAAACACATGAGCGCCTTCAACGCCCAGCTCGCGATCAACCTGGAACCGGTCTACACCGTGTTGCTCGCCATCGTCCTGCTCAACGAACAACGAGAACTCACCCCCATGTTCTACCTCGGCGTCGCCCTGCTCGTCGCCTGCGTCTTCGCGCCGGTGGTGTTAAGGGCGCGGGCAACGCTGACTTCGACCTGACTTGGACGTTAGACGCCGCCGAGAAGCGCGGACAGCTCAAGCAAGACCGCTCACCTGTTACAAGTCGCCAGGGGTCAGCCCGGTGTGCTTGGCGATTCTTGCCAACATGCGCGGACCAATGTCATCACCATCGTGGAAGGCAAAGACGTAATCGGGCCAACTATCTCTCGCCAATGTTCGGTGAGATCCCGACTGCCGCTTGACCTGCCAACCGATCCTCAGCAACGCCTGAAGAAGAATCCTGGCGCGGACTGAAGGCCAATGACTCATGCGGCGTTGGGCAGACTGATGCGCACCGGAACGGGTGCGGACTCTGCGTGCTCGATACGATCGGCAAGAACGCGCAGCGCCAAGACCTCCGCCTTCGCCATCGCCTCGGCCTGCGAGGCGCCATAGACCATCACGCCCGGCAATTCCGGAACCTCGGCGATCCAGCGTCCATCCGCTTCGCGTTCTACAACCAGACTCAGTTCCATGAACCGTCTCCTAGCTTTCGAATCAGGATACAAGGGTTCCCTCTCAGCTCGAACAACGCGCCCCCCATTGTTCTACCTCGGCGTCGCCCTGCTCGTCGCCTGGATCTTCGCACCGGTGGCGTTCAGGGCGAGGACCGAATAGAGCTGGGGCTCAAACCATGGATCGATTCATATCATTTCGTTATGGTCTGGCGTGTACTTCGCCAAAGCCTTCTTCGCCACCAAGTCGAAGCTGTAGCAACCACCATCCATTGCAGCGCGGTGTTCCGAACTGAGTTTGGTGACACGCGCGACATGCTTGCCACCCAAATCGTTGATGTTGTAAGTGAACCATTCTTTGGCCTTGATGCCGGGTCGATATTCAACGGTGGCTTTCACGTACTTTGTGCGCCAGAACGGCGCAAGATGTTCAAATTTGCAAGTCCGAACAACACGATCTTCGCGCTTCGGTAGAAGAAGATCAGCACACACATTGAATCCGCTGCTTTCGGAAACCAAACTGCCGATGCTGCGCTCCTTTCCGTCTGAATGAAACACGAAAAGAATGTTTCCGCCGAACATAACCAGCTTTGTCAGCACAACGACGTAGAAGTACTGCCCTCCTTCTTCAATGCGCAATACGTCGCCAATTCGCTGCTGAATCATCTTGCCCCCCATCGAACATACCCAAGCAACTCGACAATCAAGCGATCCACCTTCCCACCGTCACCCGATCGCGGTCTTCCATGTCGCGGAGGGTTTCGACGTCGGTGTAGCCGTCGCGTTCGAGGATGTGGCGGACGGCGGGGCCTTGGTCGTGGCCGTGTTCGAAGAGCAGCCAGCCGCCGGGCTTGAGGCGGGCGCGGGCGTCGTGGCTGATGTCACGGATGGCGGACAGGCCGTCGCCTTCAGGCGTGAGCGCCATGCGGGGTTCGAAGCGCAGGTCGCCTTGCAGCAGGTGTGGATCGTCGCCGGCGACGTACGGCGGATTCGACGCGACCAGGTCGAAGCGCAGATCGGATTCGAGCGAGCGCTCCCATTCGCCGGGAATGCCCCAGAACCAGTGGCCGAGCACGAAGCGAAGATTCGTCAGCCCCAGGCGCTTCGCGTTCTCTTCGGCGACCGCGAGTGCGGCCTCGCTGGCATCGACCGCATGCACGATCGCGCGCGGACGCTCCTTCGCGAGCGCGAGCGCAATCGCACCGCTGCCGGTGCCGAGATCGATCAGCGTGAGATCGCGGTCGGTCGGCAGCCGCAGCAAGGCCTGCTCGACCAGCACCTCGGTTTCCGGGCGCGGCACCAGCACCGCCGGCGTGATCTTCAGCGGCATGAACCAGAATTCGCGCACACCGGTGATGTAGGCGATCGGCTCGCCGCGCACGCGCCGCGCCAGCAACGCGTCGACCTTGGCCAGCGCTTCGACATCAAGCTCATCGCGCAGCCGCGCATACAGCGCGGCGCGCGTGAGCCCGAGCACGTGGGTCAGCAGCAACTCGGCGTCGAGCCGCGCCGACTCGGTATTGAGCCGAGCCGCCGCGGCACGCAACCACGCATCGATGGTCATTCGTCCGCCTTCACGGCCACCGGTTCCAGCGGCGGCGGTTCGGCGGCGGGCGCCTTCACCTTCGGTGCCGACCACTTCGCCCACGCACCACCCGCGGTCCAGCTTTCGAAAACGAAACGTCCGATGCGGATCAGGAACCAGGCCATCCAGAATGCCCACGCCAGCATCACCGCGCGATACATCCACATCGGCAGCACCCAGGCGCTGGCATCGGGCAGACGACCGTCGGTCTGGTCGGCGAACCAGCGCAGGTTCGTCGCCGTCGAACCGTGGCCGGTCACGTGCAGATCGGGATAACCGAGCAGGCCGCCGTTCAACGCGACCAGCAACACGCTCGCCGCGATCAATGCCGCGGCCACGAGCGCGAGTTGCATCAAGTTGAACAGCGCGAATCGCCGCTCTCGCGGCCAGCGCGCACGCGCCGCGAACGCAGCGAGCACGGCGACGAAGATCACCAGCGACCACCACGACACCGTCGAAAAACCGATGCCGAGCAGAAACGCCTCGTGCAACTTGATCGGCAGGAAACCACTGCGCGCGATCGCGACCGCGAGCAGCAGCATCACCAGCAATTCACCCCAGTACAACACCGCCGGCCCGATGCGCGGGCCCGTGGTGACCAGCACCCAGCGGTCGGACGGCAACTGCATCGCCAGTTCGATGTTCGACGCATGCGTGCCCAGATCGATCACGGGCAAGCGCGGATGCAAGCCCGGCTCCTCGTTGATGCGCAGCCCGACTTCGACCGCGTTCCCCCCCGGTCGCAGCGGCAGGCGCAACACGCCTTTTTCAGGGCGCAGGTTCAAGGTCTCGCCACGCACGACCACGCGCAGCACCTCGGCGTTCGCGGGCAAGTTCAGCGCGTGCTGTCCGCCCTGGGTCGCACGCAAGCTCAGCGTCAACGTGTGTTCGCCGGAACGCTTGCCGAAACTGCTGGTCAGTGCCGCCTGGTCGATCGCGACGACACGTCCGGCCACGGCCTCGGGGCGCGAGACCGACAATTGCAGCGATTCACCCGGCAAGGGATGGAACTGCTGCAAGGTCGCGGCGTCCTCGGGATGCACGCCCGGCACGCCCTCGGCGCGCACATTCCAGGTCGGACTCGCGACCAGCTTCCAGATCTCCGCGCGCTGCGCCAGTTCCGGCGCGACGAGTCGCAGCGCATCGACCGCCTCCAGCCGCGACACCCAGACGAGCGCGCCATCTTCGTCCCCGAAGCGCAGTTGCACCGCCCCATCGACGACCTCGAAACCCTCGCTGGTCACGCGCTCCCCCTTGAGCAGGGGCACCGCGATCGAGAATGCGCCCGACTCCGGCGCGATGCGTTGCACCGTCGTCGCGACCTCCCAGTCGAGATCGAAGCGCAGTTCGCGCGTGACCACGACGTAGGGTTCGAAGCGTTGCGCGACGCCGGCGCTCTGCGTGTCACTGCTGGCCGACAGGCGCGTCAGCTCCAACGTACCGTTCGGCAGTTGGCCATTTTCGATGCCCGCGGCCTCCCAGCCATCGCCGCGGAATTGCACGTGCGCGGGCGGCATCGGGAAGGCCAGCGCGATCTGGTCCGCTGCGGCGGCGGCAAAGCGCAAGGCGACGCGATGCACGCCGCGCGGCACCTCGATCCAGACCGTTCCGTCGTCGTCGCGATGCAGTGCATTCGCCGCGGCCGCATCGAGTTGCACGCCGTCGAGCGCAAGCAACTGCGCATTCCCGGGCAGAGGCAGGCCGACGCGTTCGGCGGCATGCACGGTCAGCGCGACCTCGACGCCCTGGTTCGCGGCGATGACTTCGGCACGCGCCACGGCACCGCAGGTCGGTGCGCAGTCCGGTGCTTTCAGCAAGCGTTCGCGCAACTCCTTGATCAGTTCGGCATCGGGCAAGGTCTGTGCCTGCGCGCTGCCGCCCAACACGAGGCCCGCAATCAACAGGGCGGCCGCGCTGCGCGTCAGCGGTAACCTGGGTGTCCACGCGAACGCGGCACCGATCAGTCGCACCGCGATCAGCGCGAACAATGTGGCGATGACGAAGCGCGCGAGGCGTGTCAGCCACGGCGGCGACAGCCACAGTTTCACCTCCTGCGTCTGCAACACCGGCCCGGCCAGTTCGATCGAGTAGCTGCGCCAGTTCCACGACGGCTCGCCACCGCCGGCCTGGATCATGGTGTTGCTCGCATACCGTTTCAGCTTGCGCGGTTCATACGCGTTCGCCGACTTCATGTTTGAGCCCGTGACGACCACGGATTCAAGCGTCTGCGACTGCGGCGCGGGCGCGGCCATCGGCATCGGTGCTTCTTCGGCGACGTTCTGATCGAATGCCGGCGCGTTGTCGGCTCGCTGCACGGCCATGCCCGACGCCATCGTGTTGCGGCCGTAGTAATCGCTGTAAGACGTGCGACCGTATTCGGCTTCGAGCTGCGGATGCAGGCCGAGACGCAACTGCGTCGCAACGAAGGGCACTGCGGCGAGCAAGGGCAGGATCAGCACGACTTGCGCGACACGCATCGCCCAGCGCGGCAGCTTCTCGCGCCAGCGCGGCGACAGCAGCATCGCCGCGACGATGGCCAGCATCAGCGACCACTGCGGCACGTCGGGTTCGTGCCAGGCGAGCAACACGAAAGCGGCCGGGATCAGGCCGGCCAGCTTGCCGAACGCGATCGCGAACAGGAACACGATCAGCGCCGCGACGAACACGTCCATCAGGTTCCAGCGATCCAGCCACGCCGAAGGCGCACGATCGGCGCCGGTTGCGGCGATCAACTCGAAGCCCGGCGGCACATTCAATGTCGTCTGCACTGATTCAAAGGCTTGCTGCCAACCGGTGGCCGGCAACACCGAGGTGGCGGCCTCGATGCGCGAAGTCGCGCTCAGGCTCAGGTCGCGAGAACGCAGTTCGACGCCGGTGAAGCCGGGATGCCTGCCCGCAGTGATGAGGACCGGTTCGCCATTCTCGCTGGCGCGCATCGCCTTGAACGGCATCGCCAGATCGAGCCGCCAGTCGCGCAACATGCGGCCACTGACCTGGTCGCGCGCGGTATAGCCGTCGCCATCATGATCAAGCCACAGCGTCCGGCTCAGGTGCAGGCGGTTCTGGTCCTGTGCGGACAGTCCGCGCGAACGTTCGGCGATGGTCAGGCCCTGTCCCGGTTCCAGCGCGTAGGCAGGCAGGTCGCGCCAGTCAGTCGGGACCTCGGCCAGCGCCGGATCGATCTGCGCGGCGCCTTCGGCTTCGGTCACCCGCAACGACGACTGCGCGCGGTAGGTCCAGATCTCGGCCTCCGGCCACGGCGCTTCCAGAGCGCGCGTTTTCAGCGCGACCAGCGGCGCGGTGGCACGCGCAATCAGGGTCAGCCAGTGCTCTCCGGAGCGGACCTGCAGGATCAGGGTGCCATCGCCATCGAGGCGCGCATTCAGGTCGCCGGACAACGAAACCGGCACGAAGCCTTCCGGCAACACGAGCGCGAGCTTTTCCTCGCGGCCCTTGCCGGAAACGGTGAACTTGAAGCGGGTTTCCAGGCGTGCCGGAATGCGGTCGTCGAGCTGGCGGAAGACATCGACCGCCAGACTGTCGCGCTCGGCCACGGTCGCGGCGACGCGACCGAGCCAGAGCGCGTCGTCGTCGCGTTGCACGAACGGCTGCGCGACACCGTCAAGGCTGAGCGCGATGCGTGCGATCGAAGTCGGCAAGGCAATGGACTCCGGACGTTCGTCCCAGGGAAAACGACCTTCGATGCGATGGTCGCCCGGTGCCAGCCAGACCACCGGCGCGCCGTCCTCGTTCGGCACCACGGCCAGGGCCCGGCCGTCACTGGACACGTCCTGCGGCCAGTTCGTCTCGTCACCGGGCAGTGGCACCGCCGAGCGCGCATGCACCTTGACCGGCAACGAAAAGCTGGCGCCGTCGTCGCGTGCCGACAACTGCAACTCGCCCGGCCACAGACAGATCTTCGCGCTGCCTTCGTCGCTGCCGGCAAGACTCGGGCAGGTCGCCGTCTCATGACCTTGCAGCGCCCACGGCACCCAGTCGCGCAGGGCATCGGGCACCGCGATGGGAGTCGCCGACACCACACCGGTCACGGCCAGTGCAAGAGTGAGGCCTAGCAGCCAGGGTGCGCGCATCGAGATTCTCCGGAAAGTGGACGTCACTGCAACGCGGCGTCGGAAACGGCGGGGTTAGCGGAACAGGACCATCACCATTTCGGTGAGGCCGGCGATGACGAAACCGCTGAGCAGGAACACGTAGGCCCAACGCAGGTACGGATACTTGTAGTGGGCGAGGTAGTAGCCCAGGCTGTATAGGTCGTTCGCCATGAGTTGATACGCGGAACCATCCGCCTTCATGCGCCCGGCGACTTCATCGAGGAAGCGCTCGCGCGAGATCTGCGCGAAATGACCGAAGAAGAGCAGGTTGAATTCCGCCGGCAACGTCCGGTCCTTGACCTTGATCGCGGTGAACTTCGGCAACACCGCGAGGATGGCCAGGATCAGCGCCAGCATCGTGAACACCGCCAGCACCAGTGCACTCGGGCCATGCAACTCGTCGCGACTGCGCCCCAGGGCCATGGTCAGCACGATCGAGGACACGGTGATGATGATGTTGGCCTTGGTGTCGGCCATCATGCTCATCTGCACATGATGCTGCTGCGCGGTGCGCAGCACGTTGTCGCCGGTGTTGCGCTCGGGAATCTCCGAGAACTGCTGAACGATCGGGTCCATGAGCATCCTGAGTCGCGGTTCATCCGTAGTTTTGTAGGATTGCCGCCAGAAAGGAATGCCCCGGAAGCCCGTTGCCCATGTCCCGTTTGCTGTTCTTGATGCTCGTCGTCGTCCTGGGCGGCTGCCACCAGGTCTATTTCGGCACCATCAATGTCGGCGCCGACGCGCCGCTGGTGGAGTCGCGCACCGCGGTCTTCGACCCGGAGCACGATCTCGCGATCGACGTCTACCGCGCGACCGACGCACCCTCCAACGCACCGCTGATCCTGTTCTTCTACGGCGGCACCTGGCGCTACGGCCAACGCGAGTGGTACCGCTTCATCGGCGAATCGCTCGCGGATCAGGGCTTTGTCGTGATGATCCCGGACTACCGCACGGCGCCCGATGTCGCCTTCCCGGCGTTCGTGCAGGATGCCGCGCGCGCCGCGGGATTCGCGAAGTCCCATGCCGCGCGCTACGGCGCCGATGCCTCGCGCATGTTCCTGATGGGCCACTCGGCCGGCGGCCACATTGCCGGACTGCTCGCGACCGACGCACGCTGGCTCGATGCGGTCGCGATGAAGCCGCGCGATTTCCGGGCCTTCATCGGGCTGGCCGGTCCCTATGATTTCCTGCCGATCTGGAACCCGCGGATGATGCAGGTGTTCCCGGACGAGGAAAATCTCGCCGAGACCCAGCCGATCAATTTCGTCGACGGCGACGAGCCGCCGATGCTGCTGTTGCGCGGTGAACAGGACATCGTCGTGCTGCCCCGCCACAACGACGAAATGGCGGCCCTGCTGAGTTCGGTCGGTGTCCAGGTGGAAGTGAAGACCTACCCGAAGGTCGGCCATTCGCAAATCGTCACCGCCCTCGCCCGCGATCGCGCCGACCTCGCGCCGACGCTTGACGACGTCATCGCCTACGTCAAGCGGATGAGTGCGCCTTGAATCGCCGCTAGCGCGTCGGAATCAGGGTCTCGACGACGTGACCGACATAGGCGTCGAATTCCTCGACGCTCATGCGCGTGAGTTTGAGTTGCAGCATCAGCTGCAGGAATCCGACATAGGCGGAATAGGCGAGCCGGGCGCGGTTCATCGCGTCCTTGCGCGAGAAGTTCAGCGACCGGTAGGCCTGCATCAGGAAATGGATGCGGCGTTGCGACACGCGCGCCATCACCGGCTGCACCACCGGATGATCGAGCGCCTTCAGCAGTTCGCTGTAGAGCACGTGCGAGCGCATTTCCTTGCTGGTTCGCACGAACAGTTCGCGCAGGCGCTCGGCCGGATCGAGGATTTCTTCCAGCGGTTCGAACACGGTTTCTTCATCGAGCTTCTCCCAGCGCTCCAGCGTCGCCTTCAGCAGCGCTTCACGTGACGGGAAATGCCAGTAGAAACTGCCCTTGGTCACGCCGAGGCGACGCGCCAAAGGTTCGACCGCGACGGCCGACACACCCTGCTCGGCGAGCAGGTCGAGCGCGCCCGCTTCCCAATCGGCACTGGACAGGCGGGGACGGTCGGTTCGAGGATCGGCGATCTGGGTCTGCGGCATCATCGTGTGAAGGATTCGGAAAACCGGGCGCCGAGCGTAACACCATACGCCACCGTATTGACAATCGCGCCGCAGCACAACCATACTTCGCCGTATGGTGAATTCTGCCGCCTTTGCTGCCGTGCCCGAGACTCCGGTTGCCCGTGAGCTGCGACGTTTCATTGCCCGCGATGGCCTGAGCCTCGCGGTCGAACACTTCGGCGATTCCGCGTCACGCCCGCTGGTGTTCGCGCATGGCTTTGGCCAGTCGCGACTGGCCTGGACCGGCGCCGCCGAACACTTGGCGAGCACGGGATTCCATTGCCTTGCACTCGATGGTCGCGGGCACGGTGACAGCGCTTGGCAGGATGCAGATGCGTACGAGATGGAACGCTTCGTCGACGATGCGTTGGCCCTGACCGCGTCACTCCAGCGCCGGCCAGTCTGGATCGGTGCCTCGATGGGCGGACTGATCGGCATGATGGCCGAGGCGGCGCAGCCCGGTCTGTTCGAAGCCCTCGTATTGGTCGATGTCACCCCGCGCTGGGAAAGCGCCGGCGTCAACCGCATCCTCGATTTCATGCGCGCACATCCGCAAGGGTTCGCCTCGGTCGAGGAAGCCAGCGCCGCCGTGGCGTCGTACCTGCCGCATCGCGCCCAGCGCAATGACCCGAGCCGCTTGAACAAGATGCTGGTGCCGATGGCGAATGGTCGCCTGCGCTGGCACTGGGATCCGCGCCTGCTCGAGACCGTCGCCGATGGCGGTGAGCGCTATGTCGCCGGACTCGGCGAAGCCGCGAGCGCGCTGCGTCTGCCGGTGCTGCTGATTTCGGGCGGCCGCAGCGACGTCGTTTCGGACCACACCATCGACGAATTCCGCAAGCTCGTAACGCACGCCGAACACGAACGCATCGCCGACGCCACGCACATGGTCGTCGGCGATGCCAACGACCGCTTCGTCGACACCATTTCCCGCTACCTGCGCCGATTGCCGACGCACACCGCCTGATCCACCGGAGACTCCGATGAACAGCACTCTGCCCTTCCTTGCCCTGTTGCTCAGTACCGTCGTCGTCGCGCACCTGCGACTTGGATTGCGCACATGGACGGCCCTGTCGGCCCTCGGCCTTGGCGCCGCAAGCGCATTCGCCGGCGCGCACCCGGTCGCGCTGTACGTCGCCTGGGCCGTGTTCGCGCTGGTCGCGATTCCGTTCAACCTCGGGCCGCTGCGTCGCGCGATCTTCAGCGGCCCCTTCCTCAAGGTCTATCAGCGCATCACCCCGCAGCTGTCGGAAACGGAGAAGACGGCGCTCGAAGCCGGCACCGTCGGCTGGGAAGGCGAGTTGTTCTCCGGGCGTCCGGACTGGCGCAAGCTGGCTGCGCAGCCGAAGCCGGCACTGAGCGAGGAAGAACAGGCTTTCCTCGACGGCCCGGTCGATGAACTCTGCCGCCTGCACGACGAATGGGACGCCACCCACGTGCGCGCCGACCTGTCGCCGACGGTGTGGGACTTCCTGAAGAAGAATCGTTTCTTCGGCATGATCATTCCGAAGGAATACGGCGGCCTCGGCTTCTCGGCGCTGGCGCATGGCGCGGTCGTCGCGAAGTGCGCGAGCGTGTCCGGCACCTTGTCGTCGACGGTCTGCGTGCCGAATTCGCTCGGCCCGGGCGAATTGCTGCTGCACTACGGTACCGACGCGCAGAAGAGCCACTACCTGCCGCGACTCGCGCGCGGCGAAGACATCCCCTGCTTCGCACTGACCAATCCGCACGCCGGGTCCGATGCCACCTCGATCCCGGACTTCGGCATCGTCTGCAAGGGCCAGCACAACGGCGAGGAAGTGCTCGGCATCAAACTGACCTTCGACAAGCGTTACATCACGCTGGCGCCGATCGCGACCCTCGTCGGTCTCGCCTTCCGCCTGCATGATCCGGACGGATTGCTGGGTGCAGAGAAGGACCGCGGCATCACGCTCGCGCTGATCCCGCGCAACACCGCCGGCCTGGAAATCGGCCGTCGCCACATGCCGCTGAACGTGCCGTTCCAGAACGGTCCGGTGCGCGGCAACGGCGTGTTCATCCCGATGAGTTATCTGATTGGCGGCGAGAAAATGATCGGCCAAGGCTGGCGCATGCTGGTCGAATGCCTGTCGGTCGGCCGCGCGATTTCGTTGCCGTCCACGGCCGCCGGCGGTTGTCGCATGGGCGTGGCCGCGACGGGTGCCTATGCGCGCATCCGCAAGCAGTTCCAGATGCCGATCGGCCGCTTCGAAGGTGTCGAGGAAGCGCTCGCCCGCATCGGCGGACTGACCTACGCGATCACCGCGCTGTCGCGGATGACCGCTGCGGCCGTGGACATGGGCGAAAAGCCCTCGGTGCCGAGCGCGATCGCGAAATACCACGCCACCGAGGTCGGTTCGCAGGTGGTCAAGGATGCGATGGACATCCACGGCGGCAAGGGCATCATCCTCGGCCCGCGCAATTATCTCGGTCGCGCGCACCAAGCCGCCCCGATCAGCATCACCGTCGAAGGCGCGAACATCCTGACGCGCAGCATGATCATCTTCGGCCAAGGTGCGGTGCGCTGCCATCCGTTCGTGCTGAAGGAGATGCAGGCGGCGCAACTGGCCGATCCGAAGCAGCGTCTGGCCGAGTTCGACCAGCTGCTGATGGGCCACATCGGCTTCGCGATCAGCAATGGCGTGCGTTCGCTGCTGCTCGGCGCGAGTCATTCGGCGCTGGCCAAGGCGCCGATCGGCGACATCACCACCGCGAAGTTCTACAAGAAGATCACGCGCTATTCGGCCAACCTCGCGCTGGTCGCCGACACCGCGATGCTGACGCTGGGCGGCAAGCTGAAGGTCAAGGAAAAGCTCTCGGCCCGCCTCGGCGACGTGCTCAGCCAGCTCTACATCATGAGCGCGATGCTCAAGCGCTGGGAAGACCAGGGTCGTCCGGCCGCGGACTATCCGCTGCTCGCCTGGGCGATGCACGACGCCGTGTACAAGATGCAGGACGCGCTCGATGGCGTGCTGCGCAACTTCCCGATCCGTCCGGTGGCCTGGATGCTGCGTGCCTTGGTGTTCCCGATCGGCCTGCGCGAACGCGCACCGTCGGACCGCCTCGGCCATCGCGTCTGCACGCTATTGCTGGCGCCAAGCGAAACCCGCAACCGACTGGTCGAAGGCGTGTACCTGACGCCGAACGCGAACAACGTGCCGGGCCGCATGCACCACGCGCTCGACAAGGTCATCGCCTCCGAGCCGGTGGAACGCAAGGTCGTCAAGGCGATCAAGACCGGTCAGATCGGCGCGCTCGAAGCGTCGGCGCAACTCGACGAAGCGGTGCAGAAGAACGTGATCACCGCCGCCGAACGCGACCTGCTCGCCGAAGTGCGCGTGCTCACGAACGAGTTCATCGCCGTCGACGACTTCGATTCGGCCGAGCTCGAAGCCGCCAGCGCCGCGAAACGCGCCGCCCTCAAGGCCGTCGCCTGATGAGCCACGTGCTGAAGCAATGGCAGCGACTGAAGGACAAACCCTTCGGCCGCTGGCTGTTCACGCGGATCGTGTGCTGGCAGGCGCCTTATTTCGGTTCGATCCATCCGCGCATCGAAGAGATCGAACCCGGGCGCATGGTCGTGCGCATCCGGCAGCGCCGCAGCGTGCAGAACCACATCCGCACCATTCATGCGATCGCGTTGTGCAATGGCGCGGAACTGGCTGCCGGCGTCGGCATCGAGGCCACGATCCGGCCGGAATGGCGCTGGATCCCGAAGACGATGACGGTGCGCTATCTCGCCAAGGCGACGCGCGAAGCCCGCCTGGAGTCGACCATCCAGTTGCCCGACGACATCGGCAACGGTTACGACTGCGTGATCCCGGTCGTCGCCACCGATCCCGATGGCGTGCGCGTGTTCGAGGCCGACATCACGATGTGGGTGACGCCGCGCAAGCGCTGAGATCCGCAAACTATCCGGCGCCGACCACCCGCGCTGGATAGTCCTCGGCCGCCATCGCCGCGATGGCCGCGTCCGCGCTGAAAGCGCCCGTCGCAACGACCCGTTTCGTCGCCAGGTCGATGTCGACGGTCGCGGCCGGATCGAGTGCTTTCAGTGCCTTGGTGATGGTGCGGACGCAATGTCCGCAGCTCATGTTCTCGACTTCGAATTGCATGGACGTTCCTCGCTGTCGCGATCACCACGATCGCGCTGCACATGTTCCAGCTTGCCACGGTCGCAAGGTCAATCGCGATCACCGTCAGCACCGTCCGGATCCGCGGCCTGTTGACCTTCCCATGACGTCAAGGCGGACGCTGTGCCGACGGCAACGACACGAGACCCGCCATGCATAAGCCCGATCCGACTCCCGCGACGCCGTTTCACGCCATGGGGCGCGTGTTCGCGTTGGCCTCGCTGGTGTTGTTCTTCTTGCTGCTCGAATACGCCGAACATCGCTCGCGTCAGCGCAGGAGATGGTTGCCAAGACGGCTTGACCTTCCCATCATGGCAACCCGTAGCCTGCGCTTGTCCTCCAAAGGAGCAAGCCGATGAACGTCCCGTTCTCCATTCCGCCCGGCGACGCCACCGCGTCCTTCAAGTTCGGCATCCAGGGCATGACCTGCGCCTCCTGCGTCGGCCGCGTCGAGCGGGCGCTGAAGAAGGTACCGGGCGTGGTCGACGCGAGCGTGAACCTCGCGACCGAATCGGCCACGGTGCAAGCCGGCGCCGAGGTGACCCGCGACACTCTGGTCGCCGCGGTCGCCCATGCCGGCTACGAAGCCACGGCGGTCGAATCCGATGCACTGCCCTCCGAAGATCCACATGCGCATCATCACGATGCGCACGGCGACCGCGAGCGGCGCCATCTGATCCTGGCCGCGCTGCTGTCGTTGCCGCTGGTGTTGCCGATGATCGCGCTCGCCTGGGGCGAACACTGGATGCTGCCGGCGTGGCTGCAACTCGCACTCGCCACGCCGGTGCAGTTCTGGCTGGGTGCACGCTTCTATCGCGCCGGCTGGGCCGCATTGAAGGCGGGCACCGGCAATATGGACCTGCTGGTCGCGCTCGGCACCAGCGCGGGTTATGGGCTCAGTGTCTGGCAGATGGTCTTCGCCGAGGTCCACCACGGCCAGCCGCACCTGTACTTCGAGGCCTCCGCCGTGGTCATCACCCTGATCCTGATGGGCAAGTGGCTGGAAGCACGCGCGAAGCGCCAGACCACGGCGGCGATCCGCGCCCTGCAGGCGCTGCGGCCGGCCACCGCACGCGTGCGTCGGGGCGACACCGAGGTCGACGTGCCGATCGCGCAGATCGGCGTCGGCGATCTCGTCGTCGTGCTGCCCGGCGAACGCATCGCCGTCGACGGCCTCATCGTCGAAGGCGCCAGCCACAGCGACGAGTCGATGATCACCGGCGAGTCGTTGCCCGTGCCAAAACATGCGGGCGACCAGGTGACCGGTGGTGCCACCAATGGCGAAGGCCGCCTCGTCGTAAGCACCACGGCCATCGGTGCGGAATCCAGCCTGTCGCGCATCATCCGTCTGGTCGAGGACGCGCAGGCGAAGAAGGCGCCGATCCAGCGCGTCGTCGATCGCGTCAGCGCGGTGTTCGTGCCGGTCGTCGTGCTGATCGCACTCGCGACCCTGATGTACTGGGGCCTCGCCCATGGCGACTGGACGCAGGCGGTGCTCAACGCGGTCGCCGTGCTGGTCATCGCCTGCCCGTGCGCGCTCGGGCTGGCGACGCCGACCGCGATCATGGCCGGGACCGGCGTTGCCGCACGCGCCGGCATCCTGATCAAGGACGCCGAGGCGCTGGAAACCACGCACGCGCTGCGCATCGTCGCGTTCGACAAGACCGGCACGCTCACCGTCGGCAAGCCGCGACTGGTGCATGTCGATGCATTCGATGGTGACGAGGTGCACCTGCTGCGACTCGCGGCCGCCGTGCAGTCGGGCAGCGAACATCCACTGGCGACGGCGGTGCGCGTCGCGGCGGAACATCGCGGCATCCGCAATGAACGCGCGACCGATGTGCGCGCATTGTCCGGCCTTGGCGTGCGCGGTCGCTTCGACGGTGTCGACGTGTTCATCGGCAACGAACGACTGATGCAATCCGAAGGCATCGACGTGACCGCCGCGCGCGCGGCAGCAATCCAGCAGGCGACGCAAGGCCGCTCCGTGTCCTGGCTCGCGACTCGCGACGCGAACGGCACGCGCCTGCGCGCCCTGCTCGCGTTCGGCGATACCTTGCGGCCCGAATCGCGCAACGCGATCGCGGCCTTGCATGCCCTCGGCCTGCGCACGGTCCTGATCTCGGGCGACAACGCCGGCGCCGCGAATGCGGTCGCGCGCGCCGTCGGCATTCCCGCGGACGACGTGCACGCGAACGTGTTGCCGGGCGACAAGGCCGAGGAAGTACGCGCCCTTGCAGCGTTGGATCGGGTCGCGATGGTCGGCGACGGCATCAACGACGCGCCGGCGCTGGCCGCAGCCGATGTCGGCATCGCGATGGGCAGCGGTACCGATGTCGCGATGCAGGCGGCCGGCATCACGCTGATGCGATCGGATCCACGCTTGATCGTCGATGCCATCGACATCTCGCGCCGCACCACCCGCAAGATCCACCAGAACCTGTTCTGGGCCTTCATCTACAACATCGTCGGCATCCCGCTCGCGGCGGCCGGGCTGTTGAACCCGGTGATCGCCGGCGCGGCGATGGCATTCTCGAGCGTCAGCGTCGTCGCCAACACCCTGCTGCTGCGTCGATGGACGCCACGTTCCCGACATCCTGCCGAAGGAGGCTGACATGCGCCCCGCGATCCGCCCAGAATTGTCCGACGCCAAGCAGCAAGGCCTGCACAACATCGGTGAAGCCGCAGCACTGAGCGGCGTCTCCGCGAAGATGATCCGCCATTACGAGAGCATCGACCTGATCCCGCCTGCCGGCCGCACCTTCGCGAACTATCGCCTGTATTCGAACGCCGACCTGCACCGCCTGCGCTTCATCAAGCGCGCGCGCACGCTCGGCTTCTCGATGAAGGAGATCGCGCTGCTGCTCGGCCTGTGGTCCGACCCGAAGCGCAGCAGCGGCGAAGTCAAGAAGCTCGCGCAAGCGCACGCCGATGAACTCGGCCGCAAGATCGCCGAGATGCAGGCGATGCAGCGCAGCCTGAACGACCTCGCGCAACGCTGCCACGGCGACGACCGCCCGGACTGCCCGATCCTCGACGATCTCGCGCGCCCCGAACCCGACAAGCACGGCAAGTCGTCCGCCTGCCACTGAACGCGGAGCCGGTCAGAACCGGTACGACAATCCGACGGTGAAGATCGCGTCGCCCCAACTGTCCTGGCCCGGTTGGCCGGTGTCGTTCAGGTCGTAACGGAAGCGCACGTCGCCGCGCAGCAGCAGCTTGCCGTGGTCGGACAATTCCCACGAGCCGCCGGTGCCGACCTGCATCATCGCGTCGCGACCTTCGGTGATGCCGGTGGGCGCGTCGAATTCGGAGACGCCGAGGCCGATCAGCACGTACGGATCCCACAACGGCTCGCGATTCACTTCGACGTAGTTCACCGACACGGTCCGGTGGCGCAGCCCGTAGTCCATCGAGTAATCGAGCTGGTCGGCGCCGAACTCGAGTTCGATCGCGCGCTGGTCGCCGATGCGGCGGGTGATCGTCAGGAACTCGGCCGAACCGTCCAGGCGCAGCGCGTTGTCGGTGATCATGCCGCCGACGCGCACGCCGACTTCCCAGTCGTCGCGGTCCGAAGCCATCGCGTTCGAGGCGAGCAGCCATGCCGTCAGCACGCACCAAACGCGGATCATTCATTGCTCCGATGGGCGTCGGCATGACGCACCGCATGCCAGGAAAACAGCGCCGATGCGGCGGACGCGAGCACGGCCATCGCCGCGAACGCCGGCACGCCGAAGCCGATGGCGCGCAGTCCGATCATGCCGAAACTGGTCGCGACGTCGCCGGCACGCCAGACCGCAGTGTCGATGAAGGCCTTGGCCTTGTAGCGCAGCTCGCGCGGCACCCGCGTGTACAGGCCTTCGCGCGCGGGTTGCAACAGGCCGTAGGCGCCGGCACGCGAGACGATCATCGCGATCATGGTGATCTCGGCGCCCGGCATCAGTCCGACCAGGGACAGCACGACCACGTTCAATGCACAGTGCAACAGCATCGCCGCCAGCGGACCGAAGCGCACCAGCAGCAGCGGCGCGACGATCAGCTGATAGACGATTTGCAGGATGTTCGCCGCCTGGTCGATGCCAGCGAAGTATTCGGTGCGCGCCACCGCGGTGGTCAGCGTGTCGCGGGCGATGTCCGAATTCAATGCATACAGCATGGTGCCGATGACGTCGGCGAGCAGCATCAGGATCGCCATCGCGCGCATGAAGGGATCGGCCCAGACCGCCTTTGCGCCGGCCCACCAGCCACCGCCCATCGGACGTTCGGCGACCGTGGCATCGCGACGACCGTGTCGCCGCGCCCACTGCGACAACACCAGCACGCACACCAAGGCGAGCAGCAACGCCCCGGACGACAGCCACAGCAGGCCCGCGACACCGATATCCCCGACCAGGGCCTTCGCGGCCGTCGGTCCGGCAATGGCGCCGAGCGTCCCGCCGATTCCGATCGGCCCGAACAATCGCCGCGCCTGGGACTCGGTGAACAGGTCGGCCATGAAGCTCCAGAACACCGCCACCACGAACAAGTTGAAGACACTGACCCAGATGTAGAACGCGATTGCCACCCAGGTGCTCGGATTCTCCGAGGACGCGATGGTGGAGAACGCGATCATGCCGACGGCAAAGAAGGCGTAGGCGATCGGGATGAACACGCGACGCGGATAGCGCGCGACGATGGCGCCATAGAACGGCGTCAGCACGAGGGTCGCGATGAAGGTGCCGGTCCACAGCCAGGGCAGCACCTCGGAACCGCCCGCGGCTGCGCCCAGTTGCTCGCGCACGGGACGCACCAGGTAGTAGGAGCCGAGCACGAAGAAGAAATAGACCGCGGCGATCGCGGCCGCCTGCACGTCGCGCCCCGACACGGCATAGGCGGTCGTTGCCGGTTCCTGCGATTGCGTCACTTGCCTGTCCGTGCGTCGGAGACCGGGCGCAGTGTAGCGGCACCGACCAGCGCGTACACTGCAGCGATGAACCTGTCCTCGATCCTTCGTTACCCGGTCAAGTCGATGCGCGGAAATGCGACGAATTCGGCCGATGTCGAACGGCGTGGCCTGCACGGCGATCGCCGCTGGATGCTGGTCGACGCCAACGCACGCTTCGTCACCGCGCGCCAGCATCCGCGATTGCTGCGGTTTTCCGCCGAACCGATCCGCGATGGTCTCGTACTCTTCGCGCCCGACGGCAGCCGGCGCGATGTCGGCGAACCCCCGCTGTCGGACACGACGATCGTGGTCGGCATCTGGAAGTCCTCGAGTCGCGCGCGCGTGGCCGACGACGCGATCAACGCGTGGTTGTCGCAGGAACTCGGCATCGGGGTGCGACTGGTGCACATGGCCGACGATTGCGAACGCAGCGTCAGCCGCGAGTGGTCGAAGCCCGGCGACATCGTCAGTTTCGCCGATGGCTTTCCCTTGCTGCTGATCGGCAGCGCCTCGCTGGATCGGCTCAACGGCAAGCTGTCGACACCGGTGACGATGGCAAATTTTCGTCCCAACCTGGTCGTGCAGACCGGCACGCCGCACATCGAAGACACCTGGAAACGCATCGCGATCGGCGAGGCCGAGTTCGACGTCGTGAAGCCTTGCACGCGTTGCATACTCACGACCATCGATCCGGACCGCGCCAAGCCTTCGACCGACGGTGAACCCTTGGCGACGCTGAAGCAGTATCGCCGTGAGTCGCTCGGCATCACCTTTGGCCAGAACCTGATTCCGCGTTCGGTCGGCGAGATCGCCACCGGCATGGCCGTGCGCGTCATCGAATAATTGCTCTAAGCGCCTCCCCCTAGGGTGCCTGCGGCCCGCTGCGAGCGAGGAACGGTCTTGTGAAATACGACTACATCATCATCGGCGCGGGCTCGGCGGGTTGCGTGCTCGCGAACCGCCTTTCGGCGAATCCGAACACCCGCGTGCTGCTGCTCGAAGCCGGCCCGCGCGATTGGCATCCCTTCATCCACATGCCCGCCGGCATCGCCAAGCTGGTCAGCCGCAAAGGCGTGAACTGGGACTACAACACCGAACCCGAGCCGAATCTCGACGGCCGTCGCCTGTGGTGGCCGCGCGGCAAGGTGCTCGGCGGCTCCAGCTCGATCAACGCGATGTGCTACATCCGCGGCCACGCGCGCGACTACGACGAGTGGGCGGCGCTGGGCGCCAGCGGCTGGGACTGGGCATCGGTGTTGCCCTGGTTCAAGCGCAGCGAACACAACGAACGCGGCGCCGACGACTTCCATGGCGTCGATGGCCTGCTCAATGTCGCTGACCACCGCTATCACAACCCGTTGTCGCCGATCCTGCTCGAAGCGGCGAAGGAGAACGGCTTCGCGCTGAACCCGGACTTCAATGGCGCGCAGATGGAGGGCTTCGGCTTCTATCAGCTGACGCAGAAGAACGGCCAGCGCTGGAGCACGGCCGCCGGCTACCTGAATGCGGCACGCGATCGCGGCAACCTGACGATCAGGACGCGCGCCCTGGTCGAGCGCGTCGTCATCGAGAATGGTCGCGCCGTCGCGGTCGATTTCCAGTGCAAGGGCGAGCGCCAGCGCGCCGAAGCCGAACGCGAGATCGTGCTGTCCGGCGGCGCGATCAATTCGCCACAGCTTCTGCTGCTCTCGGGCATCGGCCCCGCCGACGAACTGCGCCGGCATGACATCGCGCAGAAGCTGGAATTGCCCGGCGTCGGGCGCAACCTGCATGACCACCTCGACGCCTGCACGATCTTTCGCTGCAAGCAACCGATCACCTACGACAAGACCAACGACGTCTGGATCGCGCTGCAGTACGCGCTGTTCCGCAAGGGCCCGGGCACGTCGAACATCGCCGAGGCCGGTGGCTTCGTGCGCTCGCCGCTGGCACCGGACGAGCGCCCCGACCTGCAGTTCCACTTCGTGCCCGCCATCCTCGACGACCATGGGCGAAATCGCCTGCCCGGCCGCGGCATGACCTTGCACGCCTGCCATCTGCAGCCGCGATCGCGCGGCCATCTCGAACTCGCCAGCGCCGACCCGGCGGCCAAGCCGAAGTTGTTCGCGAACTACCTCAGCGACGCCGAGGGCTTCGACCGACGCGTACTCGTCGAAGCGGTGCGCACGTCGCGCCGGCTGTTCAAGTCGAAGGCGTTCGACGCCTATCGCGGTGACGAGATGTTCCCCGGCGACGGCGACGATTCCGAGGCCGCAATCAGCGCCTTCCTGCGCCGAAAGGCCGAGACCGTGTATCACCCGGTCGGCACCTGCACGATGGGCACCGGCGGACATTCGGTCGTCGATCCGGCGCTGCGCGTGCACGGCATCGAGGCCTTGCGCGTGGTCGACGCCTCGGTGATGCCGAAACTCGTCAGCGGCAACACCAACGCGCCGACCGTGATGATCGCCGAGCGTGCCGCCGACCTGATGCTCGCGGGCTGATCAGCGCGACAGCATCGGCGGCAAGGGGCAATGCAGCGCGGCACAGGCGACGCGCAGCAACTCGGCTTCGGCGACGGCGATGTGCCCGTCGTGACTGATCGTGGTGACCATCGCCTCGATCAGCAATTGCTTGCCGGCCGAGTCGAGCTGATCCAGCGTCGACAGCGCCGGCACCAGCGAGTCGTGCCAACCGCTGCTGTCCGGCATCGCCACGCTGCGCTGTCCGAACAGCAGTTGCATGCCTGACTGGAAGCCGCGCTGCGCATCGACGGTGCTGTCGTGCCCGGCGTGCGCGAGCACCGCGAACAGCAGCGCCGTCTCGATTTCGCACTGCACCAGCTTGCGCCGCCCGATCACGCGCGCGCGCGCCGGATCGAGCGCTTCGATGACGTGGATCGACACCAGCCGCGCGAGACAGAACTCGAACAGCGCATGCTGGCCATCGGCGTGGATCAGGCGATCGAGCAAGGTCACGAAACCGTTGAGCCAGGGTCGCGGATGGCGTCGCAGCGCCGGGAACGCGATCGCCGCCAGCGGCATGCGCTGCATTGGATGCAGTCCCGAGACCGCCTCGCGCATCAACAGCGTCTCGGACTCGGCCTCGGCGCCACAATGCGCCACGATCATCGCCAGTTGCTGCTGGCGAATGTCGGCGGCGTCATCGAGCAACAAGGCGTAGACGACGCGATCGGCCGAGCGCTGTGCACGTGCGGCCGCCAGCAGCAGCGGCGGAATGCGATTCTGGATGGTGTCGGCGGTCGCGAAGTCGTCCTGCTTCGGCGTACCCACCTGGTTCGACACCGATCGCGGCTGCACCGCGACATCGCGACGCACGTCCGGCAGCGGTGGCGGCTCCGCGACCGCCGTCGTGACGACCTGCCCGATGCCTTGATCCAGGCCCAGCGCCGCATCCATCGCCAGCACGTCCACCGGCTGCGACCACTGCTTCGCGATCGCCGCGTACTGGTCCGGACGGAAGCTCTTGTCGAGTCGCTGGATGCGATCGAGCAAGGGTGGGTGCGTCGAGAACATCGACGAGAAGTTCATGCCCGGCCCGAACAGCATGTGGCTGACCTCCTCCACCTCCGGGTTCTCGATCTTCGAACCCTCCGGCAAGCCGCCCACTTTCTTCAACGCACCGGCCAGTCCGGTGGTCTGCCGCGTGAACTGGACCGCCGAGGCGTCCGCGAGGAACTCGCGGGAACGCGACACGCCCGCCTTGATCCAGCGACCGAAGAAGACGCCGACGTAGCCGACGATCATCACCGCGAGCGCGATCACGAAGATCGGCACCGTGCCCTTGCTGTCGCGGGCATGGCGCATGCCTTCGAGGATCTTGCGACCGATCAGGCCGATGACGAGGATGCCGAACAGCAGGCCCATCAGCCGGATGTTCAGGCGCATGTCGCCGTTGAGGATGTGGCTGAACTCGTGCGCGATGACGCCCTGCAATTCATCCCGCTTGAGTTTCTCGAGCGCGCCACGCGTGACCGCGACCGCGGCATCGGATGGCGTGTATCCGGCCGCGAATGCGTTGATGCCGGCCTCTTCCTCGAGCACGTAGATCTCCGGCACCGGCACGCCGGACGCGATGGCGATTTCCTCGACCACGTTGCGCAGGCGGCGATGGTGCGGGTTCGTCGTCTCCGCCGAGATCAGGGTTCCGCCCAGCGACCGCGCCACGGCGCCGCCCCCGGTGCGCAGCGTGCCGATCTTGAACATCGACGCCAGCGCGATCACGCCGACCACCAGCAGACTCGATCCGAGCAGGGTCCCCGTGTGCTGGGCGATGGTCTCGGAGACGGTCAAGCCGGCGGCGGCGTCATCGCCATTCGCGATCAGCGCGACGAAGATCACCAGGTCGATCGCCACGACGATCGCGATGACCGCGAGCACGAACAGCAACACCAGCCGCTTCGAATGCTGGCGGGCCTGGTGCTGGGCTTCGAAGAAGTTCATGGGCGGGCGGGAATGCGCGTCACCCTGCGGTGCCGCACCGTCAGGCTCAGTCGAACTTGACCTTCACGGCGTCGCGCTTGACCGGATCCTCGATCTGCAGCAGCGCCGCCTCCTTGAAGTTGAACATGCCGGCGATGAGGTTGTTCGGGAACACGTCGCGGGTGACGTTGTAGCCCATCACCGAATCGTTGAAGGCCTGGCGCGCGAATGCGACCTTGTTCTCGGTCGAGGTCAGCTCTTCGCTCACCTGCATCATGTTCTGGTTGGCCTTGAGGTCGGGGTAGGCCTCGGCCACCGCCATCAGACGTCCGAGCGCGCCGGTGAGCTGGCCTTCCGAAGCCGCCAGCGTCTGCATCGCGGCGGCATCGCCGGGATGCGCCTGCGCCGCCTTCAAGCCGTTCATCGCGGAATTGCGTGCGGCGATGACGGCTTCGAGCGTGCCCGCCTCATGCTTCATGTACGCCTTCGCGGTTTCGACGAGGTTCGGAATCAGGTCGTAACGACGGGTCAGTTGCACGTCGATCTGCGCGAACGCATTTTCGTAGCCGCGCCGCGAACGGATCAGTCCGTTGTAGATGCCGATCACCCAGAACACCAGTACCGCGACGACCACCAGCAGGATCACCAAGCCCAACATCGCATCGCCCTCCGCGTGTAATGAAATGGGCCGCGTTCAGCATCGCTGCTTGATAGAATCGCGGCGTCCGAGCGAGCATAACATGGCCGTTTTACGAAGCTTTGCAAATCAGATTCCGCGCATCGCGCTGGCCGCGATCGCGGTCGCGTCGGCCTGGAGCGCTGCTGCGACCGACGCCGCCGAACAGGCACGCACCGCCACCGTGGTCGCGGAATTCGAGCGGCTTTCCGATGCCGTGCTGCGCACCGGCCAGACGCCTGCACTCGCCGCCGTCGTCGTCAAGGACGGCGCCGTAGTCAGCGTGCGCGGCATCGGCATTTCGGAATATGGCAAGCGTGTCGCGGTCGGCCCGGACACCGTGTTCCGGGTCGCGTCGTTGTCGAAATCCTTCGCCGCCTCGCTGACCGCGCTGCTGGTCAATGAGCGCGCGCTGCAGTGGGAAGACCGCGTCCAGGATCTGGTGCCGGCACTGGCACTGAAAGACATCGAGGGCGCCGGCAAGTTGCGCATCGACGACTTGCTGAGTCATCGCATCGGCCTGCCGCACAACACGCTGGATCGTGCGCTGGAAGCCGACTCGCCCTATCCCTTGCTGCTCGAACAACTCGACGACGTCGCGCCGGTGTGTTCGGTCGGCAGTTGCTACAGCTACCAGAATGTCGCCTTCAGCCTGATCGGCGACGTGACCTTCGCGGTCACCGGCGACTTCTTCACGCACCAGGTCGAGAAGCGCATCTTCCATCCGCTGATGATGGAAACCGCCACCTACGGTCGCGACGCGCTCGAAGCCAGCGGCGATTGGGCGCGTCCGCACGTCAAGCGCTCCGGACGCTGGCAGCCGGTCTTTCCGAAGCTCACCTACTACCGCATTCCGCCGGCTGCGGGCGTCAATGCCAGTGCACGCGATCTCGGGCAATGGATGCTGGCGCATCTTGGCCATGCACCGGACGTCTTCGACGGCGAACTGCTGAACATCCTGCATTCGCCGCACATTCCGACGCCGGGGGAAGTCCTGAGTTCGCCGTGGCGACGCGAGCGACTGCGCACGGCATCGTATGCGCTGGGCTGGCGCGTGTTCGACTACAGCGGTCACCGCATGATCTTCCATGCCGGCGCCGTGCAGGGCTATCGTGCCGCGCTGGCCATGCTGCCCGAACAGGATTTCGGCGTCGCACTGCTCTGGAACAGCGAATCTGCGGTACCCGCCGGCTTGCTGCCGACCATCATCGACCGCGAATTGCAGCTTCCGGAACGCGACTGGCTGCAACTCAATCGCCTGACACCACGCCCCGCCGCCAAAGTTCGCCGCAACCGCTGAGCGACTGCGAAAACGACGACGGCGCCCTGAGGCGCCGTCGTCTTCCGGCTTTCCGCAAGCGCTCGTTATTGAGCCTTCAACGCGAACTCGATGCGGCGGGTCAACTGGCGCGAGACCGCCTTGCCGTTGGCCAGTGCAGGTTCGAACTGCCACTGCGAAACCGCGCGGACTGCATCACGATCGAAAACGCCGCGCGGCTGTGCACGCAAGACATTGGCATCGGACACGGATCCATCCGTTCCAACGGTGAATGACACCTCCACCCAGCCTTCCTGCTTGCGCCGCGCTGCCGCGGCCGGATAGGTCGGACGGACCTGACGCACGAGCACCGGTTCACGCGACTCCGCAACCGGTTGTGCCACCGGCGTCGGCGGTTCGGTCGGCGCAGCTTGTGCGGGTGCTGTTTCCGTCGGACGCGGTTCCGCCTGGGCCGTCCGCGTCGGCGGTGCCGGCGCGGCGACCGGTGGTGGCGCTGCGGCAGCCGTGGCCGCAGCCTGTTCACGCTGCTGCGCTGCAGTCTCCTGCGCGAGACGACGCTCTTCTTCGCGCTGCAACTGCGTACGCGCGGCATTGAGTTTCGACTTCAAGGTCGACACCGTGTACGAACCCGGACTCGCCTGATCGAGCATCGCGACGATGCGTGCGGCTTCATCCAGGTTGCGGTTGACGATTTCGCGTTCGGCATTGCCGGCCGCAAGCGGAAACAGATCGACCAGTGCCTGGGTCGCACTGACATTGTTCGGTTCTCGCGCGAGCACCTGAAGGTAGGACTCGATCGCGTTGTCGCCCGCGGGTGCCACGAGGCGATCTTCGTTCATCGCACGCGTTGCCGACGCCAGCAATTCGGCGACCGTCACCTCCGGAGCCGCAGGTGCAACGACCTGGGGCGACGCGCCTGCGGCAGGCTGCACACCGACTGCCGGCGCTGCCGTCTCTTCCTTCTTGCCGCAGGCGGCAACGACGAGCGCGCAGGCCATGGCCAAAGCCGTGACGTGGAACCGATTTCGGACTGGAGCGGAGTTGATCTCGAGCGGCATTTCACATCCTCGTTGATTCGTGGTCGGACCGGGCACTGGTTCGGCAACGACGGCCATGGCAAAGGTCACGGTGCATTTTGTACCTCAATTTCGCCAACCGTTCACGCAACTGCAACATTCTCCAACCGGTTGCCGGCCATCCGGGACGCCGCCGGAAGCGCTCAAACGCACGCGCCATGCGGATTGCGGGGCCGCGATTTCAATGCAAAGGAAGGTGTCCGGGGAGACGCAGCCTGGGCCGCCACATCGGAAACGTTGCGCTTCCGGTCGATCCGATTCCAAAGTGACCATCGCACGCCGGGCGGCCGTGCGATGGTCTGACCCTGAAAAAAGTGTAGCTGTCTTGCTTATTTCTTCGCGGCTTTCTTGGCAGCTGCTTTCTTGGCAGGTGCCTTCTTCGCTGCAGCCTTCTTGGCCGGAGCTTTCTTGGCTACCGCTTTCTTGGCCGGAGCCTTCTTCGCTGCAGCCTTCTTGGCCGGAGCCTTCTTCGCTGCGGCCTTCTTGGCCGGAGCCTTCTTCGCTGCAGCCTTCTTGGCCGGAGCTTTCTTCGCTGCGGGTTTGGCGGCGGCTTTCACCGTGCCTGCTTTCTTCTTGGTAG
>DATMVT010000108.1:0-13470 GCA_035562895.1 Patescibacteria group bacterium
GACCGAGCGCGACGTCGGCTACGCCGGCATGAAGGACCGCCATGCGGTGACTCGGCAGTCGTTCTCGGTGCTGGCGAAGAAGGGCAGGGATGCGGATTGGTCGACGTGCGCGATCGAGGGCGTGACCGTGCTGTCGGCGCAACGCCATGCGCGCAAGATCCAGCGCGGCGCGTTGCGCGGCAATGCCTTCGCGATCCGCCTGCGCGACGTCGAGGGCGATCGCGAGGCGGCCGCCGCACGCATCGCCGCGATCGCGACCCAGGGCGTCCCGAACTACTTCGGTGAACAGCGCTTCGGTCGCGGCGGCAACAACGTCGACAAGGCGCTGGCGATGTTTTCCGGTCAACGCGTCGAGCGCGCAGAACGATCGATCCTGCTCAGCGCCGCGCGTTCGGAGTTGTTCAACGCCGTGCTCGCGGCGCGCGTCGCCGACGGCTCATGGCAACGCGCGCTGGACGGCGACGTGTTCCAGCTCGATGGCCGCTCCGCGATTTTCGGGCCGGAACCGATCAGCGACGAATTGCGCGATCGCGTCGTGCGCGGCGACATCCATCCCACCGGTCCGATGTTCGGTCGCGGCGAACTGCGCTCGACGGATTCGGCGCGTGCGCTGGAGTCCGCCGTGTTCGACGCCCATCCCGAACTCTGCGCCGGCCTCGTCGCCGCCGGTCTCGACCAGGAGCGCCGCGCGTTGCGTCTGATGGCGCGGGACTTTCGCTGCGACTTCGATGGACCGGACCTCGTCGCGAGATTCAGCCTCCCTGCCGGCGCCTATGCCACGACGGTGTTGCGTGAAGTGGTGGCTTGGGCTTGATCGAGCGATGCTGCACCCGCGGAAGAGCGCATCCGGACCTGATTGCGCGGGAGAGCGGCGGCCTCCGCCGGCTGGCCCTCGGCACCCGAATCAGTGAATACCGTTGCTCCCTTCCGGGCCTGGCGGGATTTTCCACCTATCGTCGCGAGGAACCGACGGAGACCACCATCGAAAGACGGGGTAAAGCTGGCGGAGCGAGAGGGATTCGAACCCTCGATACGGGGTTTAGCCGTATACACACTTTCCAGGCGTGCTCCTTCAACCGCTCGGACATCGCTCCACTGGAGGCCCGACGGTCGCTGGGCGGCCTTCGGGGCCGCGCACTGTAGCCGCTCGGCCAGGTTCGCTCAAGTTCGGCTGGCCGCAGCGGGCGCGGATTGGCACAATGGCCGTCCCCCACCGGTGCCGCGATGTCGTATCAGGTTCTTGCCCGCAAATGGCGTCCGAAGCGTTTTGCCGAGCTCGTTGGACAGGAGCACGTCGTGCGCGCGCTCAGCCACGCGCTCGACAGCGGCCGCATCCACCACGCCTTCCTGTTCACCGGCACGCGCGGCGTCGGCAAGACCACGATCGCGCGCATCTTCGCGAAGTCGCTGAACTGCGAACGCGGCACCTCGGCCGAGCCCTGCGGTGTCTGCTCGATCTGCGCCGACGTCGATGCCGGCCGCTTCTTCGACCTGCTGGAAATCGACGCTGCCAGCAATACCGGCGTCGATGACGTGCGCGAGCTGATCGAGAACGCCCAATACATGCCGGCACGCGGCCGCTACAAGGTGTACCTGATCGACGAAGTGCACATGCTGTCGAAGAACGCCTTCAATGCGTTGCTGAAGACGCTTGAAGAGCCGCCGGGTCACGCCAAGTTCCTGCTCGCCACCACCGACCCGCAGAAGCTGCCGGTGACGGTCTTGTCGCGCTGCCTGCAGTTCAACCTGAAACGGTTGACGGTCGAGCAGATCGTGTTCCAGGTCGATCGCATTCTCGCGGCCGAACAGGTCGCGCATGATTCGGAGTCGGTGCGCGAGATCGCGCGCGGCGGCAATGGCAGCCTGCGCGACGCGCTGAGCCTGCTCGATCAGGCGATCGCCTTCGGCGGCGGCAGGCTGGTGGCGGCGGAAGTGCGCACCATGCTCGGCACCATCGACCGCGGCGCGGTCACCGATTTCCTCGACGCGATCCTGCGCGACGATGCGGCGGCACTGGCCGCATTGGTCCAGCAGGCGGCCGAGTTCCAGCCCGATTACGCGACCATCCTCGATGCGTTCGCGGAAGCGATGCATGCGGTCCAGGTCGAGCAGCTGATTCCGAAGGCCGCCAGCGATGCGGCCTGGCCGGTCGCCGACTTCGCCCAGCGCATGGCACCGGAGACGGTGCAACTGTTCTATCAACTCGCGATCAGTGGTCGCCGCGACCTCGCGCTTGCGCCCAGTCCGCGCATCGGGTTCGAGATGACCTTGATGCGCATGCTGGCGTTCCAGCCGGCACCGGCCGCAGGCGATGCGCCGGCGCGCAGCACCGTGACGGCGCGCAGCGCGACGACATCGGCCGCGACGACGGCCGCGGGCACGCCGGATCGCGGATCGAATGCGAGCGCAGCGATGGCGAATGCCGTTGCGTCGGCGCCGGAAATGGCCGCGCCGACCCGCACGGCGCGGTCGATGGCGGCATCGATGCCGCAGCCGAGCATCACGCCGGCGCAGTCGCCGGATGTCTCGACCTTGCCGCGTCTCGATGCGACGACCTGGCTCGATTTCGTCGATCAGTCCGACCTGCGTGGTCCGGCGCGAGAATTCGCGAGCCATCTCGGCTTCGTCGCCGATGAGGGCGATGCCATTCGTGTCTCGTTGCCGGCCAGTCTCGAGCATCTGCGCAACGACGTCGCACTGCGCAAGCTGCAAGACGCACTCGCCACCGCCCATGGTCGCCCGGTTCGCATCGCGGTCGAGCTGGCCGCCGTGATCGGCGACACCGCGGCGACCCGCGCCGCGCGCGAAAAGGGGGAACGCGAGACCGCGGCCGACGCGGCCATTGCCGACGACCCGTTCGTGCAGCGCGCCATTCGCGATTTCGGCGCGCGCATCATTCCCGATTCCACGAAACCACTCGACTAAGGAGCGCCCCATGCGCGGACCCCTCGGCAACATCATGCAGCAAGCGCAGAAGATGCAGGAAAACATGAAGCGCGCGCAGGAAGACCTGGCGAATGTCGAAGTCACCGGCAGTGCCGGCGGCGGCATGGTCAGCGTCACCATGAACGGTCGCCATGAAGCGCGCCGCGTCAAGATCGACAAGGCCCTGCTTGGCGACGACATCGAGATGCTCGAAGACCTGATCGTCGCGGCCACCAACGACGCCGTGAACAAGGTCGGCGAGGCCGCCAGCGCGCGCATGGCCGAAGTCACCGGCGGCATGAATTTGCCGGCCGGATTCAAGCTGCCGTTCTGATGGCGACCGCTTCGCCGCTGCTCGACGCACTGATCGACGCCCTGCGTGTGTTGCCGGGCGTCGGCGCGAAGTCGGCGCAGCGCATGGCGTTCCATCTGCTGGAACGTGATCGTCCGGGCGCGCAGAGGCTCGCGCATCAGCTCGCGCTGGCCGCCGAAAAGATTGGTCATTGCACGCGCTGTCGCACGTTCAGCGAGGGCGACCTGTGCCACGTCTGCAGCAGCCCGTCGCGTGATGCGACCCTGCTCTGCGTGGTCGAAACGCCGACCGACCAGCTCGCGATCGAGCAGGCCACCGGTTTTCGCGGTCTCTACTTCGTGATGCTGGGACGGCTGTCGCCGCTCGACGGCCTCGGGCCCGAGGAGCTCGGCCTCGACGCGCTCGCTCAGCGGCTGGCGGAAGGTGAGGTGCGCGAACTCATCGTCGCGACCAACCCGACCGTGGAAGGCGAGGCGACGGCGCATTACCTGTCGCAGATGGCGAAGCAGGCGGGCGTGCGCGCGAGCAGGTTGGCGCATGGCGTGCCGCTTGGTTCCGAACTTGAATTCATCGATCGCGGCACGCTGGCGCATGCCTTCGGCGGTCGCCTCGAACTCACCTGAGGATTGCCGAATGTCCGAGACCATTTTCGACAAGATCATCCGCCGCGAGATTCCGGCGCACATCGTCTACGAGGATGACGAGGTGCTGGCGTTCCGCGACATCCAGCCGCAGGCGCCGGTGCATGTGCTGTTCATTCCGAAGCGCGCGGTGCCGACCTTGAACGATCTCGTGGCGGACGATGCCCTGATGATTGGCAAGCTGGTGATGGCGGCGGCGACATTCGCGAAGCGCGAAGGATTTGCCGAAGCCGGCTATCGCACCGTGATCAATTGCAATGCGGATGGTGGCCAGAGCGTCTACCACATCCACCTGCACCTGCTGGCCGGTCGCCCGATGGCGTGGCCGCCGGGCTGATCAGCGTTTCACGCGGAAATCGCGCAGTTCCCGGGCCAGTCGTCGACGCGGGTCCGGATTTTCGTCGCTGGCCGATTCACCGTAGCGTTGTTCGGCGAAGCGGCGCGTGAGTTCCAGGATCGCCGATGCCGAGTGCGGCAAGCGACTCGCCGCGCGCTCGCCGAAGGCGATCGGCCCCTCGTCGGCCGCGCGTGTCAATCCGGCGCGTGCAAGTCGATCGTTGAAGCGTCGGTAGGCGACGAGCAGGGGGTCGCGCAGTCGCGGCGACAGGCCGCGCAAGCTGAGCCACGCACCGAGCGCCAGGCCGAGTGCACCAAAGACCAGCAGGCCGCCGCCGAGGACCTGCCAGCTCATGTCTTCGAGCCCGACTTGCTGCAGCAGGTTGCGTTGGCGCGCGGCATCGAACTCGATCACCGCCTGGCGCCAATAGCGTGCGACCAGATCGAAGCGGTTGCGCCAGTCGGCGCCCCAGCCCTCGCTGTACCAGGAGGCGGCTTCGGGCAATGCCGCGGCAAGGCTGCCGCGGTTGATCCGTTCGGGTGCGACCGCAGCGGTCGGATCGACGCGCACCCAGCCGCGGCCCTCGAGCCAGACTTCGGTCCAGGCATGCGCATCGGAATTGCGCACGATCCAGTAGCCGCCCATGCGATTGAAGACGCCGCCCTGGTAGCCGGTGACGATGCGCGCGGGGATGTCGGCGGAACGCATCAGGAACGCGAAACTCGAGGCGAAGTACTCGCAGTAGCCGGCCTTGGTCTCGAACAGGAAATCGTCGACGATGTCGCGGCCGAGCGGCGGCGGCTCCAGCGTGTACATGAACTCGCGATTGAACAGGGCGAGGGCTTCGTCGATCACCGCCTGGTGGTCGTTGCCATGACGTGCTCGCCAGTCCGCGGCAAGAGCGCGCGCACGCGGATTGCCCTGGCGCGGCATCTGCAGGCCGAGCCAGCGCATGCCCGGCAAGGGCGCCGGATCGAACGTGAAGCGCCAGGCGGACTGGAAGCGCTGGTTGCGCGGCGCGATCAACGGTCGTCGCGACCGCACCTGTCCGTCCCCCGAGATGCGGGCATCGGCCGGTGCCGACAGCGGCATGTCGAGCGGGAACCACCAGGATTGCTCGGTGGGTTCCATCAACACGTCGTATTCGATGATGCTCGTCGGGTCCGCCACGATTTGCGCGGGTGACAGTCCGCCGTAGACATCCGGACGCGACCATTCCTCGCCATTGAACGACCACAGCACCGGCCCGCGCCAGTAGCGCGCGGCAGGCGGGGGCGCTTCGCCTTCGAAGGTGACCCGGAATGCCGGCGTGTCGTCGTTCCACAACTGGCTCAATGCGCCGGGGCGCATGCGGTCCGAGATGCCGGTCTTTCCCTGCCGCGCATCCCAGGGCGCGCCCCAGAGCGGTGACGACAGGCGCGGGAAGAAAATGAACGCCACGACGGTGAGCGGGATCGCCGCCGCGGCGACGCGCGCGGAGACCCGGAGCCCGCGCAACAGGTCGCGACGAAGCTGCGGCCAGCCGTGCGGCGCGTCGATGCTGATGACGTGCAGGACGAGGAAGCAGGCGATCGCGACGGCGCAGAAGTAGAGCGTCAGGGTCAGCCCCTGCCCGAACAGGAAGCCGATCATGCAGAAAAACAGCGCCGCCGCCGTGATCACGCGCGCATCGCGACGGCGGGTCGATTCGAACAATTTCAGGACGATCAGTCCGCCCAGCATCGCGCTGCCGCCTTCGCGTCCGATCGGCGAGCCGGCGGCGTGCACCAGCAATCCCAATGTCGACAGCAGCAACGGAAGGCGCAGCCATGCCGATGCCAGTTTCACCTGGAATCGGGCACGCCACGCCGACAGTCCGAGCAACGCGAACAACCAGGCTGCATAGAGTGGCGGCAGCCAGTGCAGATGGCCGAGCAGCATCAGCGCGGTCAGCGCGATGACGACGCCGTAGCGATGGCGGTCGAGCGCGTCGGTCATGGCAACAGCGCCAACTCGCGCAGACATTCCGCCGCGAAGACGGGGCCACGGCCGGGGCCGAGCTCGCCGCCCGGCAGCCGCAGTCGAAACGGCATCTGACGATCCCGCGCCTCGATCACCCAGCGCGTGAGTCGCGAGATGCGTGCTTCGCGTTCGAGCGGGACGTCATGCCAGTCGAGGAGCACGGCATGGCTTTGCGGGTCGGCGAATTCCTTGACCAACAGGCGTTCCTGGCGCGCACTGGGTTTCCACGCGATGTGTTTCGGTGGGTCGCCGGGGCGATGGTCGCGCAAGCCGTGCCAGTCATCGCCGGGGAAGCGCAGGCGTTGTCCCTGTTCGCGCGGGTCGCCGATCGGCAGCGGCGGGGCACCCGATTCCGCTGCCGGATAAACCAGCACCTGCACCTGCGGATGCAGCACCGACCAAGCCCAGGTGATGCCGAACGGGAACTCGGTCCACAGCCGGAAGCGCCCGACCGGCAAGTGGCCGCGGCGCGTCGTCGGCAGCGCCAGGCAGGCTTCGCCGTCTTCGTCGGGCAACAAGGTGAAGTGGATTCGGCACTCGTTCTGGTCGAGGATCAGGTTCGGCCGCTCCGCGCCCGCGCCGACGTGAAATTTCAGGCGCAACCGGATCGGCTGGCCGGCGTGCACCGGGTCGGCGCCGACGCTGCGCAGTTCGACGCGGTTCAACTGCGCGACGTTGTGGTGGAAACCGATCATCGTCGTGGCCGCCACCAGCAGTGCGAGCAGCAGCGCCGGGTTGTTGTTGAAGTTGAGCGCGCCGATCAGCATCGCCATCAGCAGCACGGCGAACACCAGCCCGAAGCGCGTCGGCAGGATGTAGATGCGGCGTGCGTGCAAGCGGATCGGCAAGGGCTCGGCCTGGCGATATCGCGTCAGCGCCGGCAGGCGGCGCTCGGCGAAACGCAGCAATGCTTCACGCCACGCGGCCAACATGTCAGTCGACGCGCACCGACTTCAACACGTCGGCGGCCAGGGCGTCTCGCGTCAGGTTCGCTTCGGCGGCCGGCACCAGACGGTGCGCCGCGACCGGCCCGAACACGGCCTGCACATCCTCCGGCAGCACGAACGCGCGATTGGCGAGATAGGCCACGGCGCGGGCCGCTGCCAGCAGTGCCAGTCCGGCACGCGGCGACAGGCCGATGCGCATCTGCGCATGGCCGCGCGTTGCGGCGAGCAGGCGCTGCACATAATCGATCAGGGCGGCGCTCGTCGTCACGTGGGCGACGCGGTGGCGAATCTCCAGCAATTGCGCGCTGTCGAGACGGGCGCCGAGTTGCGTCAGCAATTCGCGACGATCGCTGGCCGCCAGCATCTGGCGTTCGCCCTCGGCGTCGGGGTAACCGAGCGAGATGCGCATCAGGAAGCGGTCCAGTTGCGAATCCGGCAACGGGAACGTACCGGCCAAGTCGACCGGATTCTGCGTCGCGATCACCAGGAACGGTTGCGGCAGCGGTCGCGATTCGCCGTCGGCGGTGACTTGCTGCTCGGCCATCGCTTCGAGCAGGGCAGACTGGGTCTTCGGCGTCGCGCGGTTGATCTCGTCGGCCAGCACCAGTTGCGCGAAGATCGGTCCCGGATGGAAGCGGAACTGGCCGGTATCGCGGTCGAAGATCGACACCCCGAGAATGTCGGACGGCAGCAGGTCGCTGGTGAACTGGATGCGCTGGTAACTGAGACCGAGACTGGTCGCCATCGCATGCGCCAGCGTGGTTTTGCCGACCCCGGGCACGTCTTCGATCAGCAGGTGGCCGCCGGCAAGCAGGCAGGCGAAGGACAGATCGATCTGCGCGCGTTTGCCGAACACGACCTGGTTCACTTGTTCGATCGCGGCGCGCAAGGCGACCTGCGTGGCATCATGGCGTTCGACGCGTACCGGTTCTGCACTCATGCCTTCTCCTCCTTCGTCCCTCTCCCGATGCTAGCTTGCCCGATGCGACGTGCAGAAGCCGCGAGTACCGCCGGGGCGGGGCATTGACCAGGTTCGTCATGTCGCCATTGCGCGCCGGAATGATCCTGCTGCTGTTGGCCAAGCTGGCCCTGGCCGGCCTCGTGCCGCCGTTCGGCGACGAAGTCTTCTACTGGCAGGAAGGACGGCATCTGGCGGCGGGCTACAGCGATCTGCCGCTGTTGACGGCATGGTTGGCGCGCGCCGGCAGTGTCGTGTTCGGCGATCATGTGTTCGGATTGCGCATCGGTTTCGTGCTGTGCGGGTTCGCGACGATCCTGTTGCTGCTGCACTGGGCGAACTTCAGGAATCTCGCCGCAGACCGGATCTGGCCGTACGCGCTGGCGCTGCCCTTGCTGGTGCTGTCCGGGCAGTTGGCGACGCCGGACGCGCCGCTGACGCTGGCCTTCGTGTCCGCGGCGTACGCACTCGATCGCGCCCTGGACGATCACCGCTGGCGACATTGGCTGCTGTTCGCGCTCGCGCTCGCGCTTGCCTGGCTGACGCATTGGCGTGCGGCGATGCTGTATCCGGTCGGCTTGCTGTTGCTCGCGATCAGCCCGCGCGCACGCCGCGCCGCGACGACGTCGCGCTTCTGGATCGCGCAATCGATGGGATTGGCCGGGCTGATTCCGACGCTGTGGTTCAACGCGCGGCACGACTGGGTGGCCTTCCGCTTCCAGGCCGTCGAGCGTCATCTCTGGACGTTCGAACCGATGTCCCTGTTGCAGCCGCTGGAACAAGCCGCGACGGTCGGGGTGCTGCTGTATCCGCTGCTGCTGTGGGCGATGGGGCGGACGTGGCGACGACGCCGTGAACCGGGGTTCGATGTGCTGGCGGCGATGTCGGTCGCGATCACGGTCGGCTATTTCCTCGCCGGACTGTTCGCCGATGCCGAGCGCACGCGGTTCCATTGGCCGCTGCCGGGCTATCTGCCGCTGCTGCTGGTGTTGCCGGCGCTGTCCGAATCCCGTGTGGCTGAGCGGTGGGCGCGCGCGGCGCGATGGAGCGGCCATCTGGTTGCCGTCGGCGTCGCGGTGGTGCTGCTCGGCTTTCGGCATCCGGGGGCGCATTGGCCGCCGGGAGGAGATCGTCGACTGGGCGAGCCATTCCTGGGCTGGGAGATTGCGGCGAGCGCGACCCGCGATCACTTGGCGACGCTGCCCGCCGATACCACGCTGGTCGCGGACAACTTCCTGTTCGCGGCCCAGCTCGACTTCGCGTTCAAGGGCGAACTCCCGATCCATGTGCTCGACCATCCGCGCAACATCAAGCATGGGCGTCAGCCGCAACTCGCGATCTGGCAGCGTGACGAGGCCGCGCTGTCGCGTCTGGCGCCCGCGCGCATCCTGCTCGCGGTCGAAGAGAACGCGCTGTACGGTGCCGATACGTTGCCGTTCTACCGTCGCCTGTGCCGCCACTACGACTCGGTGCGGTATCGCGATGATCGGGCGCTTTACGGCATCGCCAAGCGCTTCGTCTGGCTGGAATTGCAGCGCGATGGTCGCGATGACTGCCGGCTGCCGCCGCTCGGGCGTGTCAATGCGCCGACCGAGGGCCAACGGATTCGCCGCGGCGAAGGGTTCGCACTCTCCGGATTCGTGATTCGCGAACCGCACGGCATCGACGCCTTCGAGGTGCGCGTCGATGGTCGGCGTGACGAGGCGATGAGCCGTGCTTACGGCGTCCAAGCCGGGTATGTGCGCGATGTCTGGCCGGACCTGCAGGATGCACGCTGGCCGAACATCGGGTTCTGGCAGGCCGATGCCGGACGCGATCTCCTGCCCGGCCGACATCGCATCGAAGTGCGCGCCCGGGCCGACGGCGTGTGGCGGCGCATCGCGTTGCGCGAAATCGTGGTCGACTGAGTCAGCCGAGCGGATCGAGCCCGAAGCCGCGCAGCAGTCGCGCGGTGGCGATCAGCGGCAAGCCGATCAGTGCCGTCGGATCGCGGCTCTCGATCGCGTCGAACAGCGTGATGCCGAGTCCTTCGCATTTGAAACTGCCGGCGCAGTCGAGTGCGGGTTCATGCTGCACATAGGTCGCGATCTCGGCGTGCGACAGCGTCCGGAACCGCACGATGGTGTCGTCGCGGAGCCACGGGCATCGGTCACTGCGCGCATCCAGCACGGCGACCGTGGTGTGGAAGATCACTTCGCGCCCGGAGACGGATGCGAGCTGGGAGATGGCGGTCGCGATGTCGCCGGCCTTGCCGATGATCCGGCCGTCGCAACTCGCGGCCTGGTCGGAGCCGATCAGGATGGCGTCCGGGAACCGATTCGCGAGCGCGATGGCCTTGGCTTGCGCCAGGCGTTCGCTCAGCGCCGCTGCGGATTCGCCGGCCAGCGGCGTTTCGTCGATCTCCGGCGCGGCACAGACAAAGGGCAGGCGCAGGCGCTCCAGAAGTTCGCGCCGGTAACGCGAGGTCGAGCACAGCACCAGCGATCGCATCACTTGGCCAGCCCGTCGGCCTTGGGTTCACGGGCGGGTGGCGTGCCCAGAAGCGCATCGGACTGCGCATAGGCGGCCTGAAGTTCGGCCCCGGCGCCATTCAGGCGCGCCAGTTGTTGTTCCAGTTGTGCCAACGACTTGCGCGCGGTTTCCGCGACTTCGCGAAGTTTCGGGACGGGAGCCGACATCGCGTGCTCGCGGATCCACAGACGGTGGCTGAGCACCCGCTTCATGGCGTCCTGGATGCCGGCCTCGGACGCCAGCGACGCACGCGCGTTCTCGGTGATGTCGGCGGGCAGTCGGCCGAGCATTCCCTCAAGTTCGCGCATGCGGGTGCGGGTCTCGAGCAAGCAGGACTCGAGGCGGTCGGCGTCGTCGAGCAAGGCCTGGATCGCCATGTTGCGGCTCTGCTGGCGCCAGTTCGCGACCGCGAAACCCAGTCCCACCGCGGCGATGACGACGATCAATGCGATAATCAGATACATGGCGCAGCCTCTTCGATCGCGTCCGAGTCTAGCGGCAGGTCGGCCGGACGCACCCGATTCCGTCCAGAAGTCCGGTTTTCGATTGACTTCAACGGGATCGCTGCCTAACATCCCCGCCCTTATGTCAGCGGCCTTCCCCGAAACCGTCGACGCCTGGCGGATGGTGTCATCCCAGCGTCATTTCCACGGAAGCCTGCCGATCGCCGCTTTGCCGCGTCTCTGCGAGAGTCTCGCCGATCCTTCCGGTCAGCTGCGCTACGAACTCGAGTTCGGGCGTGACGGCCTCGGAGTGGCGTTCCTCGCGATGCGCGTCGAAGGTGCACTTTCCTTGATCTGCCAGCGAACGCTTGAACCGTTCGCGTGGCCGGTTTCGCTGAGTGCACGTTTGGGCCTGATCCGGAGCGAAGCCGATGAATCGGCATTGCCCCCGGGTTACGAGGCCTTGATGGTGAGCGGCGAGGGCGAGTTGCGCCTGTCCGACGTGATTGAAGACGAGTTGATCCTGACCCTGCCGATCGTGCCGACCAAGCCCGGTGCGGAAGCGTCGGAAGAAGTCGTCTATTCGACCGAAAACGCCGAAGCGCGTGCCAAGGACAATCCGTTCGCGGCGCTGGTTTCGCTCAAGAAGCAATAGATTGTTGGAGATTCGAAATGGCCGTCCAGAAAAGCCGCAAGACCCCCTCGACCCGTGGCATGCGTCGTTCGCACGATGCGCTGACCGCGAAGCAACTGTCGACCGACAAGGTCAGCGGTGAAATCCACGTGCGCCATCACATCACCAAGGATGGCTTCTGCCGCGGCAAGAAGGTCATCATGACCAAGGCCGACAAGGCGTCCGCAGAAGATTGATGCGGGCTCCCCAGGGAGCCGTGCCGATCGAGACCGAACCGGTGTGACGAGCGCCGGTTCGTTTTTCTATGGCGACGCCACAGGAATTCGTGACGCCGCCCGCCATCCGGGGAAGGGAACGTGATCTATTCGCGCATCATGGGCACCGGCAGCTACCTGCCGGAAAAAGTGCTGACCAATGCCGACCTAGAAAAACTGGTCGACACCGATGACGAATGGATCCGCGAGCGCACCGGCATCCGCCAGCGCCACGTCGCAGCGGAAGGTCAGACCACCAGCGATCTCGCCGTCGAAGCGGCGAAGCGCGCCATGGAAGCGGCCGGCGTCGACGCTCGCGACATCGATTTGCTGATCGTCGGCACGACCACGCCGGACCTCATTTTCCCGAGCACGGCTTGTCTGGTGCAGCATCGCATCGGCGCCAACGGCTGTGCTGCGTTCGATGTCAATGCCGCCTGTTCCGGCTTCATCTTCGCGCTGTCGACGGCGGACAAGTTCATCCGCTCGGGGGCATCGAAATGCGCGCTGGTGATCGGCGCGGAAACCTTGACGCGCATGCTCGACTGGTCCGATCGGGGCACTTGCGTGCTGTTCGGCGATGGTGCCGGCGCAGTCGTGCTGAAGCCATCGAGCGAGCCCGGCATTCTGTCGACGCACCTGCATGCCGACGGCGCGCACAAGGAACTCCTGTACAACCCGGTGGGTGTCTCGGCCGGCTTCAAGCTCGACGAAAAGAACGCCGGCGTGCGCGTGATGATGACCGGCAACGAAGTGTTCAAGGTCGCGGTCAAGACGCTCGATGCGGTGGTCGAAGAGACCCTGGCCGCGAACCAGCTCGACAAGTCCGCGATCGACTGGCTGGTGCCGCATCAAGCCAATTTGCGCATCATCACCGCGACCGCGAAACGCCTCGACATGCCGATGGATCGCGTCATCGTCACGGTCGACCGGCACGGCAACACGTCGTCGGCGTCGGTGCCGATGGCGCTCGATCATGCGGTGCGCAGCGGCAAGATCGAGCCCGGGCAGCTGGTCCTGATGGAGGCCTTCGGCGGCGGTTTCACCTGGGGTTCGGCGCTGGTGCGCCTGTAAATCAACGGAATTTCGATGCTCAACCATCTCGCCTTCGTGTTTCCGGGCCAGGGCTCGCAGTCGGTCGGCATGCTGGCGGACCTCGCCGCGCAGTCGGCGATCATCCGGGCGACGTTTGAAGAGGCCGGACAAGGCTGCGGCTTCGACCTCTGGACGATCAGCCAGAACGGTCCCGACGATGCACTGAATCGCACCGAGGTGACGCAACCGGCCCTGCTCGCCGCGGGCGTGGCCGTATGGCGCGTCTGGAACGAACGCGGTGGTGCGCAGCCGGTGGCGTTCGCGGGACACAGCCTGGGCGAATACGCGGCCCTGGTGGCCGCCGGTGCCTTGTCGTTGAGCGATGGCGCGGCTTTGGTGCGCGAGCGCGGTCGGCTGATGCAGGACGCCGTTCCGTCCGGCGTCGGCGCGATGGCGGCGATCCTGGTGGCC
>DATMVT010000109.1:0-7655 GCA_035562895.1 Patescibacteria group bacterium
CGAGCCGTCGCGTCAGCGAAGAAGGCTTCAGCGACGCCGAATTCGAAGACGCCGCCTGAGCCACGAGGAATAGACCATGTCCAAGTTTTTCCGCCGCAAGAAGTTCTGCCGATTCTCCGCCGAAGGCGTGAAAGAGATCGATTACAAGGATCTCAACACCCTGCGTCAGTACCTGACCGAGACCGGCAAGATCGTTCCCAGCCGCATCACCGGCACCAAGGCCCGCTATCAGCGCCAGCTGACGGCGGCCGTCAAGCGTGCGCGTTTCCTCGCGCTGCTGCCGTACTGCGACAACCACTGAGGAGCGCATCGCCATGGAACTGATTCTTTTGCAGAAAGTTGTGAACCTCGGCGCCCTGGGCGACAAGGTCAGCGTCAAGCCCGGTTACGGGCGTAATTATTTGGTCCCGCAGGGCAAGGCCGCTCCGGCCACTGCGACCAATGTGGCGGAGTTCGAGAAGCGCCGTGCGGAGTACGAAGCCAAAGCCAACAGTCTGTTGGCGGACGCGACGGCCCGCAAGGACAAGCTCGAAGCCGCTGCAGTCACGATTCGCGCCAATGCCAGCACGGAAGGCAAGCTCTACGGCTCGGTCGGTCCGCGAGACATCGCCGAAGCCTTCACGAACGCGGGTTTCCCGCTTTCGAAGGCGGAAGTGATCCTCGGGGAAGGCCCGATCCGTCGCACCGGCGAATTCGACATCCACGTGGCTCTGCACGCTGATGTGCATTGCACCGTCAAGTTGTCGGTCGTCGGCGAGAGTTAATGGCCGATTGTTCTGCCGGCTTCTTCGGCCGGTAGTGCTGCTTCAGGGAAACTCAAAGCCCGCTGCTGACCCCAGCGGGCTCTTTTTTTGCGTCCGTTGCAGATACTCGCTCAGACGCGTCGCTTGATCGCGCGAATCATCGTGCCGAGCACCGGCACGTGCTGGAACAAGCCGTCGGCGGCGTTCCAGAAGTCCTGCTGGAAAGCGATGCGCCCCTCGCGATCCAGTCGCAGAAGGCTGATGCCCATCGATTCGGTGTCACGTCCGCGCGCGAAGCGCTTGAAGCGGATCACCATGTGCCAGCGCACCAGCACGTCGCCCTCTCGGGTCAGCGACCAGGTATCGATGACGGCGCGGCAGTGTTCGACATTGCGCGCAGTTTCGGTCATGTAATGCTCGAGTTGCGCACGCTCGGTGACGGTCTTCAGCGTGTCGTTGAACCACAGGGTCGGCGCATAGGCGGCGGGGATGCCGCTGCGCACCGACTGTTCGGTCAGCGGGCCGAAGAACTCCGAGAAGCGTTGCAGTGCCGCGGCGATCGTCGGTTCATCCGGTGTTTCGGGATGGGCGCTGCGCGCGCTGGCGAGTGCGTCGTGATAGTCCATGAAATTCTCCTTTGCGCGAAGTCTGGCCGTGCCGGCGTGCAGGCAGCGTAGTTGAATCGCCGGCAACGGACCGGACGCTGCGGGAACTCCGGCCGCCACGATCGCTCCAAATCACGCCCGTTTGCGTCCAGGCCGACTCGCCATGACAATACGCGGCCTTTTTGTCGGTAAATTTCCCGGCCCTGCCGGTTCCAACCTGGAGCACACAAGAATGAAGCAGTTCCTTCGTAGCACTCTCGCAGCCGCGGTCGCGGTCGGTCTGGCCCTGCCGCTGTCGGCGAGTGCGCTCGACAAGTTGACCACCGAAAAGGAAAAGGTCAGCTACATGGTCGGCATGGATCTGGCCAACGGCGTCGGCCAGATCAAGGACGAGATCGACATCAACATCGTCATCGATGCGATGAAGACCCAGCTCGCCGGCGGCAAGTCGCTGATGACGGCCGAAGAGTCGCAGGCCGTGCGTCAGTCGTTCATGACCAAGTTGCAGGCCGCGCAGCAGGCCAAGACCGCCGAACAGGCCGGCAAGAACAAGGCCGAGGGCGACAAGTTCCTGGCTGCGAACAAGGCCAAGCCGGGCGTCAAGACGACGGCCTCGGGCCTGCAGTATTCGGTCGTCAAGGAAGGCACCGGCAAGAAGCCGACGGCCGAATCGACGGTCAAGGTGCATTACACTGGCACGCTGCTCGATGGCACCAAGTTCGACAGCTCGGTCGATCGTGGCGAGCCGGCGCAGTTCCCGTTGAACGGCGTCATCGCTGGTTGGACCGAGGGCCTGCAGCTGATGACGGTGGGTTCGAAGTACAAGTTCTTCATCCCCTCGAATCTGGCTTATGGCGATCGCGCCACGCCGGGCCCGATCGGCCCGAACTCGACCCTGATCTTCGATGTCGAGCTCCTCGAAATCGTCAACTGATCGCGATTCGAATCGCAGTCATGGAACGCCGGCGCAAGCCGGCGTTTCCATTTTTCGATCCGGCATCGTGCGTTCGCCGCGGTCATGCCCGCCCGCTAACATCACGGTCTGTCTCATCGCTGCTGGAATCATCGACATGCATGTCACCATTTTCGGAACCGGCTACGTCGGCCTGGTCACCGGCACCTGTCTTGCCGAAGTCGGCAACAAGATCCATTGCGTCGACATCGACGCACGCAAGGTCGATGGCCTGAACCAGGGCGTCATCCCGATCTACGAGCCGGGACTCGAGGATCTGGTGCATGCGAACCACAAGTCCGGTCGCCTGCAATTCACCACCGACGCCGCCGCCGCGATCCGTCGCGCCGAAATCATCTTCATTGCCGTCGGCACGCCGCCCGGAGAAGATGGCAGTGCCGACCTCTCGCACGTGCTCGCGGTCGCGCGCACCATCGGCCAGCACCTCGACAAGCCCGCCATCGTCGTCAACAAGTCGACGGTGCCGGTCGGGACCGCGGATCGCGTGCGCGCCGCCATCACTGGCGAGTTGGCGAAACGAGGCGCCTCGATCAACTTCGATGTCCTGTCGAATCCCGAATTCCTGAAGGAAGGCGATGCCGTGAAAGACTGCATGCGCCCGGACCGCATCGTCATCGGCTCGGACAGCGCGCACGCCATCGAACGCATGAAAGTGCTGTATGCGCCGTTCAACCGCAACCACGAACGCATCGTGCTGATGGACGTGCGTTCGGCCGAGCTGACCAAGTACGCCGCGAATGCGATGCTGGCGACCAAGATCAGCTTCATGAACGAAATGGCGAACATCGCCGAGCGCGTCGGTGCCGACATCGAGCACGTGCGCCATGGCATCGGTTCCGATCCGCGCATCGGCTATTCGTTCATATACCCGGGCGCCGGCTATGGCGGCTCCTGCTTTCCGAAGGACGTGCAGGCGCTGGATCGCACGGCTCGCCAGCATGGCTACACGCCGCGCATCCTCGAGGCCGTCGAAGCCGTGAACGACGCCCAGAAGCACCGCGTGTTCGCACTGATCCAGCAACATTTCGAGGACGTGCGCGGCAAGACCATCGCGATCTGGGGCCTGGCGTTCAAGCCCAACACCGATGACATGCGCGAGGCGCCTGCGCGGGTGCTGCTCGCGCAATTGTGGACGGCCGGGGCGAACGTGCGCGCCTACGATCCGGAAGCCGGCAAAGAAGCCGCGCATCTCTTCGGCGCGCGCGACGACCTCGCGATCTGCGACGAACCGTTCGCGGCACTGGAGGGCGCCGACGCGCTGGTGATCATGACCGAGTGGAAGGAATTCTGGAGTCCGGACTTCGAGCGCGTGCGCGCGCTGCTGTCGTCGCCGGTCGTGTTCGATGGCCGGAATATTTACGATCCGAAGTCGGTCGAGGCCGCGGGCTTGGCCTACTATGGCATCGGTCGCGGCCGCTCCGTGTCGCACCCCGAGGTCGTCTGAGCGCATGCGCAACTACGAATCGACCAAACGCGTCCTCGTCACCGGCGGCGCCGGATTCCTCGGCTCGCACCTGTGCGATCGGCTGCTCGCCGACGGTCACGAAGTCGTCTGCGCCGACAACCTGTTCACCGGCGCCAAACGCAACATCGCGCACTTGCACGGCCATCCGCGCTTCGAGTTTCTGCGCCACGACGTAACCTTTCCGCTGTTCGTCGAAGTCGACGAGATCTGGAACCTGGCTTGCCCGGCGTCACCGATCCATTACCAGCACGACCCGGTGCAGACGACCAAGACCAGCGTGCATGGCGCGATCAACATGCTCGGTCTCGCCAAGCGCCTGCATGTGCCGATCTTCCAGGCTTCGACCAGCGAGGTGTATGGCGATCCCGAACAGCATCCCCAGCGCGAGGACTACTGGGGCCACGTGAATCCGATCGGGCCGCGCTCCTGCTATGACGAAGGCAAGCGCTGCGCCGAAACCCTGTTCTTCGACTACCACCGCCAGCACCAGTTGCGGATCAAGGTCGCGCGCATTTTCAACACCTACGGGCCGCGCATGCATCCGAACGATGGCCGCGTGGTCTCGAACTTCATCGTGCAGGCGCTGAAGAACGAGCCGATCACGATTTACGGAGAAGGATTGCAGACGCGCTCGTTCTGCTACGTCGATGACCTGATCGACGGTTTCATCAGGTTGATGGCGACGGATGCGTCGGTCACCGGCCCGATCAATCTGGGCAATCCGGGCGAGTTCACGATTCGCGAATTGGCGGACAAGGTGATCGCATTGACCGGCTCGTCTTCCCGCATCGAGGCCCGGCCGCTTCCGCCGGACGATCCGAAGCAGCGTCAACCCGACATCACGCGCGCGCGCGATCAACTCGGCTGGGAGCCGAAGGTCGATCTCGACGCCGGCTTGCGATCGACGATTGCCTACTTCGACCGCTTGCTCGCCGGAGGTTCGGTCTAGGACATGCGCGAGCGGAACCTTCGAGCGATGCGAGCCGTGGGCGCGATGCCCGTCGCGCCGCTGAAGCCGTTCGTGGATCTGCACCTGCATGCGCTGCCGGGCGTCGACAACGGACCGGCCTCGTGGTCCGCTGCGATCGAACTGTGCGTCGAGGCCGCCCATCACGGCATCACCCATGCCGTGCTGACGCCGCATTTTCGCGGCAAGCCGTATGCCGAACGCATCGCTCGCCTGTCGTCGCGCCTGATCCGCCTGCGCGAGGCGCTGGTCGATCGTGGCCTGCACCTGGATGTCGCGCTCGCCGGTGAATGTCGTTTCGACGCCTTTCTCCATCAGGCGATCCAGAGCGGCGATCTGCCCTGGCTCGGGCGCTGGGACGGCGATCACGTCGTCTTGGTCGAATTTTCCGATGCGCGCTTGCCGGCCGGCATCGTGGCCGCCATCGAATGGATGCGCGCCCGCCGCATCCGACCGATGCTGGCGCATCCCGAACGCATTCGAGAGGTCCAGGGCAAGATCGACGTCCTTGCGCCGCTCGTTGCTGCAGGATTGCTGTTGCAGGTCGATGCCGATGCCTTGGCCGGCGGTCGCGGGCCTTACGCGCAGCATGCCGCGGGGGCCTTGTTGCGGCGCGGCTGGGTGACGGTGCTGGCCAGCAATGCGCATGACCTGGTCCGGCAGCCGCCGCGCATCGAGCCGGGCCGCATCGCTGCCGCCGAGATCCTCGGCGAGGCGGCATCGTGGGCGCTGGTCACGCACCATCCGGCGCGCATTGCGGCGATGCATTTCCCGTCCCTGGCGCAGGTCGAGTCGGCGCTCCGCTAGACTTCGCGCCATGAACACGACACTTGCCGAGATCAACGAGCGACTGGCCGAACTGGAGACGCGATTCGCGTTCCAGGACGATGTCGTTGCATCGCTCAATCCGCAAGTCGCGACCCATGAACGTCGGTTGATCGACTTTGCCGACGAACTGCGCCAGTTGCGCCGTGAAGTCACCCTGCTGCGTGCCGCGCTTGGCCATGACATGGCCGAAGAACCGCCGCCGCCGCATTACTGATCCGAAGCCGACACCACGACGATGACCGATTCGCTCCGCGAACAATTGATGAAGCTCGGCTTTGCGCCGAAAAAGCCCGAGCCGCCGAAGCCGCGCACCGCGCACGGAAAGACGCATGCGCCCGGCAAGCCGCATACCCATGGCAAGCCGCCCGCGCGGCCGCCGCATGCGGCCAGGTCCGACGCGCGCTCACAGGAAGAAATCGATCTCGCCAAGGCGTATGCACTGCGTGCAAAGGCGGAGCGGGAGGAAGCCGAAGCCTTGAAGCGCGAGGCCGAGCGCAAGGCCCGGGAAAAGCGCGAGCGCAAGGTGCAGATGGCCGCCTTGCTCGAAGGCAAGGCACTGAACGTGGTCGACGCCGAACATCCGCGCCATTTCCAGCACCAAGACAAGATCAAGCGCGTCTATTGCACCGAGGCCCAGGTCGCGGCGATCAATGCCGGCGATCTCGGGATCGTCATGCAAGACGGTCACTTCCGCATCGTCGCGCGCGACATCGCGCTGGCCGTGCGCGACCTCGAGCCGCGATGTCTGGTGCTGCTGCTGGAGCCCGGCGAATTCGAGGCGGCGGAGGCGATGCTCGGACCCGTCGCCTGAATCGTGAACCGGTGCGCGGTGGCATGGTGCGTGCTGGACCAGACTTGCGCAGCACTGTTCGGAGGCGATGATGCGACGAAGCATGTGGTGGGCGTGCCTGTGCGCCCTGTCGATTCCGGCCCAGGCTGAAGTCCTGCCGCGGTTCGCGAATTCGGTGTTCCAGCAGGATGTCAGTACCGCTCCGGTGCGCGTGAACTCGGCGACGATGATCGCGGCCAGCGGAGATTTCGGCTTCGAGCGCATGCAGATCGACCTCGGCATGCACGTGCTGCATGCACCACCTGGAACGCCGACCGTGCCGGTCGTTGCTCATTCACCTTCGAGTGAGTACTACCTACCCGATTGCGAGCCACTGGGAACCGGCGTGCCTTTGCCGGCAGGCGGCGCAATCGAGTGGAGCGACGGCTATACGTGCGACAACAGCAGCGAGGACTGCCATCTGCTGGTCGTGCAAGGCGACGTCCTCCACGAGGTCTATTCAGCCAATGTGGCAAGTGGCAGCGAGATCGACGCCCGCTGTCTGGTGCGCTGGTACCTGAATGCCTCGTATCCGGCGACGTTGCGCGGCGAACACTGCACCGGCGCCGATGCGGCCGGATTCCCGATCGCGCCGCTGCTGTTCAATGCCGACGAGATCCGTGCGGCAATGGCGAAGACGAATCCCGCCGATCGCCATCTCGGCCACGCGCTCCGCTTCATCCTGCCGAATGCGCGCATGGCTTCGCTGGACGACGCGCCACCTGGAAGCATCAACCGCACGCGGATATACGTTCGACCGGCCGCGCATGCCGGTGGCCCGGTTGGCCCGAGTACGGCGATTCCCTATGGCTCACGCCTTCGGTTGCGTGCTGACTTCCCGATGACGAACTATTCACCTGCTGCACAAGTCCTGCTGCGCACGATGCAGCGCTACGGCATCGTCCTTGCCGACGGCGGCAACATCGCGTTGACTGGCGAGAGTGATCGCTTTACGACCGCGAAATGGAGCGATCCAGATATCGCGCTGGGCACGCGCGTGTTCGACCAGACGGTCGGCGCGGCCGATGTCGAACTCGCTGATTTCGAAATCCTCGATACCGGCGCGGCCATTGTCGAAACCTATGATTGCGTGCCGAACGACATCGTTCCACCTCTGTTCGTCGACGGCTTCGAATGAAGACCCGCTACGGACTCGCTCGGGTGTTGTCGAAGCGCGGGCTGTGTTCGCGCAGCGAAGCCGCACGCTGGATCGCGGCCGGGCGTGTGCGCGTGGGCGGGCGCGTC
>DATMVT010000110.1:0-3705 GCA_035562895.1 Patescibacteria group bacterium
CGACGGACGGACTTGACGGGATTTACCGCACCGGGGTTTTCGAGGGCTGCCCGGCGATTTCGCGGACCAGTTTCGGCACCAGATAGCCCGGGAGTCGCGTCAGCAGTCGCGCGTGCAGCGCGTGGGCGCGCAATTCGGTGACCTCGAAATGCGCTGCACCCTGCACGCGGTCCAGCACATGCAGGTAGTAGGGCAGCACGCCCGCGGCGAACAGGGACTCGCCGAGATCCGCAAGGGCATCGATGTCATCGTTGACGCCGGCGAGCAGCACACTCTGGTTGAGCAGGGTCGTGCCGGCGTCGCGCAGGCGCGACAGGGCGGCGGCGACCCCGGCATCGAGTTCCCGGGCATGGTTCGCGTGCACGACCACGGCCACCGGCCAGGGCAGGCTGCGCAGCCAGGACATCAGTTCGGCGTCGACACGCTCCGGCAACACGATCGGCAGGCGCGTATGGATGCGCAGTCGACGCAGGTGCGGAATCGCGCGCAGCTGGTCGGTCAGCTCGCCCAGTTTCGAGGTCGACAGCGACCAGGGATCGCCGCCGCTGAGAAGGACTTCGTGGATCGACGGGTCGGCAGCGATCGCGGCCACGGCCTCGCGCCAATGACCGCGTGCCGCGAGTTCTTCGCCATAGGGGAAATGGCGACGGAAGCAGTAACGGCAGTGGATGGCGCAACTGCCGGTGGTGATCAGCAGCGCGCGTCCCTGATACTTGTGCAACACCCCCGGCGCTTCCCGGGCGGCCAGATCGCCGACGGCATCGATGCTGAAACCCGGCAAGATCCGGTCTTCCTCGTCCAGCGGCAGCACCTGGCGCAGCAGCGGGTCCTGCGGATCGCCGTGGCGCATGCGGGCGACAAAACCGCGCGGCACCCGCAGCGGAAAGGTCATCCCGGTCGTCGCCAGCCGGGGCTTCAGCACCGACAGTCCGACGAGGTCCAGCAACTCCGCCGGATCGGTCACGGCCTCGCGCCAGAGTTGCTGCCAGCCTGGAGGCTGCAAGGAGTGGGGGGTTGTCGGTATCATGCGCGCCCTGTCGCCGGGCGCCACGCGTCCGGATCTTCGGAATTTCTCGGGATTTCCCATTCTAGCCGCATTCCCGATGCGGCTCTTCGCAGTGGAGTTTTGCATGGCCAGCTATGGCATGAACGACGTCAAGAACGGCATGAAGATCATGGTGGACGGCTATCCCTGCGTGATCACCGCCACCGAGTACGTGAAGCCGGGCAAGGGCCAGGTGTTCACCCGGGTGAAGTACCGCAACATCAAGTCCGGCCGCGTCGTCGAAATGACCATGAAGGCGACCGATTCGCTGGAAGGCGCGGACGTGATCGATACCGACATGGAATACCTGTACGGCGACGGCGAGTTCTGGCACTTCATGGACCCGACCAGTCATGAACAGGTCAGCGCCGACGCATCGGCCATGACCGACGCGGTGAAATGGCTGAAGGGCAACGAGATGTGCATGGTCACGCTGTGGAACGGCGCGCCGCTGGTCGTCACGCCGCCGACCTATGTCGAACTGCAGATCGTCGAGACCGATCCGGGCGTGCGCGGCGACACTTCGGGCGGCGGCGGCAAGCCGGCCAAGCTCGAAACCGGCGCGGTCGTGCGCGTGCCGCTGTTCGTGCAGAACGGCGAAGTGCTGAAGTGCGACACCCGCACCGGCGAATACGTCTCGCGCGTCAAGTAAAGCGTCCTCCGGAGCCCGCATGGACAAGATCGCGGTCGACCTGCTGATCGAGGCCGAGTGGGTGATTCCGGTGCAGCCGCACGGCGTGGTCCTGGACGATCACGCCGTCGCCGTCGATCACGGGCGCATCGTCGCGGTGTTGCCCCGGGCCGACGCCCGACTTCGTTATGCGCCGCGCGAGACGGTGTCGCGTCCGGGTCATGCGCTGATTCCCGGCCTTGTCAACAGCCATTGCCATTCGGCCATGGTGCTGATGCGCGGCCTCGCCGACGACCTGCCGCTGATGTCCTGGCTGCAGGACCACATCTGGCCGACCGAAGCGAAGTTCGTCGGGGCCGAGATGGTGGCGGATGGCACCTTGATCGCCGCAGCGGAGCTGATCCGTGGCGGCGTCACCTGCGTCAACGAGATGTACTTCTTCCCGGAAGTCGCCGCGGCGACCTTGAAGCGCGTTGGTCTGCGCGCGGCCGTGGGACTCACGGTCATCGAGTTCCCTTCGGCCTGGGCCAGCCACGCCGACGAATACATCGACAAGGGCCTGGCGCTCGCCGACGAACTCAAGCATGAGTCGATGCTGCGCACCTGCTGGGCGCCGCATGCGCCGTACACGGTGTCGGACGCGAGCTTCGAGAAGATCCGCATGTATTCGGATCAGCTCGACATTCCGGTGCACGTGCATGTGCACGAGACGGCATTCGAGGTCGAGGACGCGCTGCGCCAGCACAAGGAGCGGCCGTTCTCGCGCCTGAAGCGGCTCGGCCTCGTGAACCGGAACCTGATCGCCGTGCACATGACGCAGCTGACCGAGGCCGAGATCGCGGCCTGCGCGGAAGCCGGCGTCAGCATCGCGCATTGCCCGGAATCGAACCTCAAGCTGGCCAGCGGGTTCGCGCCGATCGAGGTGCTGCGCCGCGCCGGCGTGAACATCGCGCTCGGTACCGATGGCGCCGCCAGCAACAACGACCTCGACCTGATCGGCGAGATGAAGACCGCAGCACAACTGGCCAAGGCGGTCGCGAAGGATGCAGCTGCGCTCGATGCCGCATCGACCCTGCACATGGCGACGATGGGCGGCGCGCGAGCGCTGGGTTGGGACGAGCGCATCGGTTCGATCGAAGTCGGCAAGGACGCGGACCTGACCACGATCGCGCTCGACGAATTCGACACCTTGCCGGTGTACAACCCGATTTCGCAGATCGTGTACGCCGGCAATCGTCGCGACGTGCGCGATGTCTGGGTGCGTGGCGCACGCAAGCTCGACGGCGGGCGACTGACCGGCTTCGATACCGAGCGATTGGCCGCGACCGCCCGCAGTTGGGGCGCACGCATGCGCCGGAAGGACTGAGATGCAGACCGCAGATCCGCGCGAAATCGCGAAATTCAATGAACAGGCGCATCGCTGGTGGGACCCGGAGGGGCCGTCGCGGGCCCTGCATGAGCTCAATCCGCAACGCCTCGCCTTCGTGCGCGAACGCATCGCACTCAAGGGCACGCGCGTGCTCGATCTCGGTTGTGGTGGCGGCATCCTGACCGAAGCACTCGCGGCTGAAGGCGCGGATGTGCTCGGCATCGATGCGGCCGGCGAGCAGATCGAGATCGCCAGGCTGCATGCGCTCGAATCCGGTTCGTCGGCCCATTACCGGCACGTCGATGCCGAGCAGCTCGCGGCGGAGTTTCCAGGCAGTTTCGACGCCATCTGCTGCATGGAAATGCTCGAGCACGTCGAGCGTCCGGAACGCATTCTCGCGGCCTGCGCGACGCTGCTGAAGCCGGGCGGGCAGATGTTCCTGTCCACGATCAACCGCAACACGCGCAGCTTCGCCCTCGCGATCGTCGCGGCCGAGCATGTCTTGAAGTTGTTGCCGAAAGGCACCCATCGGCATGCGATGTTCATCCGCCCGAGCGAACTGGCCGCCGGGCTGCGCCAGGCCGGCTTCGAACTGCGCACGCTCGAAGGCCTGCACTACGACCCGTTCCGGCGCAAGGCATGGCGCAACAGCGATGTCGG
>DATMVT010000111.1:0-6353 GCA_035562895.1 Patescibacteria group bacterium
CACCTACACCGCCCAGTTGTTCAGCGACTGGACCGATTCATTCTCGACCGAAGCGAAGATCTCCTTCCGCGACTACGCCGCCGTGCGTACGCCGTCGGCGGAATTGCCGGCGATCTCCATTCGCGTCGGCAACAACTTCATCAACATGGGCGTGGAAGAAAACACCCATGCCAACGTGCTCGAGACCGAAACCTGGAACGGCTACTTCGCCGGTAACTGGTTCCTCGGCGACCACACCGTGAAGTTCGGTGCCGATTACGAAGACAACGAGATCTACAATCTGTTCGGTCGCCGCATCAACGGCGTTTACACGTTCCAGAGCCTCGACCTATACGAACAGGGCATTTCCAGCCGTTACCAGCTGTTCGCGCCGGTCGGTGGCAATCCGGACAACATGGCCGCGACCTGGAACCTGCGCAATGTCGGTCTTTTCGTGCAGGATTCGTGGGCGTTCAGCAACAACCTGACGGTCAACTACGGTTTCCGTGTCGATACCCCGAGCGTTGGCGAAGAGCCGATCTACAATGCGGCGGCGTCGACGGCCTTCGGGTTCGACAACAGCGCAACGATCGACGGCAACCGCACCGTGGCGCCGCGCGTCGGCTTCAACTACACCTTCAACAGCGAACGCGCGACTCAGTTGCGCGGCGGCTTCGGCCTGTTCCAGGGCGCAGCAGCCAGCGTCTGGATGTCCAATCCTTACTCGAACAACGGCTTGACCTACACCGATTACTTCTTCGGAACGGGCATCCGCAGCTTCGATCCGGATCGTGAAGACCAATTGAGCCAGTTCACGCCGGGAACCGGCGGCACCCAGTCGATCGACTTCATCGATCCGGACCTGGCCCAGCCGTCGGCCTGGAAGGCCAACCTCGCCGTGGATCATGAGTTGCCGTGGTGGGGCGTGGTTGCTGGTGCGGAAGTCGTGCTGCTGCAGGTCGAAGAAGCGATCTACTACCAGCACCTCAACCTCGGTGCGCCGACCCGTTACGGCCGTGATGGCCGTGCGCTGTACTGGAACAACGCGGGTTACAACCCGGCGAACTGGAACCAGTCCGGATCGTCGAGTGGCGGTGCTTCGGGTCGCCAGAACCGCATCCGCTCGTTCAACGACGCGATCATCGCGCGTCCGACCAACAAGGGCGGTTCGCAGCAGGCGACGTTGTCGTTCACCAAGCCGATGGGTTCCGAGAGCCCGTGGTCGTGGACGGCGTCCTACACCTACACCAATGCCGACGAAGTCAGCGCGCTGACCAGTTCGACCTCGGGTTCGCAGTGGGGCAATGCCAACACGTTCAATCCGAACGAAGAAGTCAACGCGACCTCGTCCTACGAGATTCGCGATCGCTTCGCCGCGGCGATCAGCTGGAAGCACTCGTTCTTCGAAGATCTCGACACGACGTTCTCGGTCTTCGGTGAAAGCCGCTCGGGCCGTCCGTTCAGCTACGTCTTCGACAACGATGCCAACGGTGACAATCGTACCGGCAACGACCTGCTCTACATCCCGACCGGTCCCGGCGACGTGGTGTTCGGTTCGGCCGCTGAAGAAGCCGGTTTCTGGGCTTTCGTCGAGTCGAACGACTACCTGAACTCGCATCGTGGCCAAGTGGCCGAGCGCAACGGCGATCGCGGCCGCGACGTCAACCAGTTCGACCTGCGCGTCTCGCAGGAGCTCCCGGGCTTCTTCGGCGACAACAAGGCCGAAGTCTGGATGGACATCCTGAACGTCGGCAACCTGCTGAACGAAGACTGGGGCAAGATCCAGGAAGTCGCATTCCCGGGCAGCTTGGGCGTGGTCGAATACGGCGGCATCGACGCGGCGACGGGTCGTTACGTCTACCGCTTCAACTCGCCGGACACGAGCCGCGTCTACGACGACCGCGGCATCTCGCGCTGGTCGGTGCAGGTCGGCTTCCGTTACAAGTTCTAAGCGGTCGCACGTCGGCATGAAGAAACGGCCCGCCCTGTGCGGGCCGTTTCCTTTTGGGCGCCTTGACCGGACTGCCGATCTGAGGAATTCTCCGTACCCGCCTTCCCGGCACCATATTGCGAACTGACCATCGGAATGGTCAACATCAGTCTATTCAAGAACTTCGTCCCGCTCGGCGCCTTGCTGCCGACCGACCGCGCCGAGCTGGCGAAATATGCGCGGGTCGGCGTCTACCAGCCCGGGCAGATCATCTTTTCACGTGGCGAGACGGCGCAGACCGTGCCTTTCCTCGTGTCCGGAGAGGTCGAGGTCTTTGACGGTGGCCAGGCGCGCGTGATTCGCGGCGATACCCCGGACGCGCGCAGCGCACTCGCGAGCGGCCCTCGTCGTGCCGCCACGGCGACTTGTCTGAAAACGGCACAGGTGCTGCTCGTCGATCGCGAGCACATGGACCTGATCCTGACTTGGTCGCAGACCGGGGGCGTGCAAGTCACCGAACATGCGGCGGGCAAGTCGACGAGCGACGACGACAATCAGGACTGGATGACCGCGTTGCTCCAGAATCAGGCGTTTCACCGGATTCCGCCGGGCAACATCGCGCAGCTCTTCGCCTGCATGCAGTCGGCGCGCTTCAACGCGGCCGAGACGATCATCCAGCAGGGTGATCGCGGCGATTGCTACTTCATTCTCACCGAGGGGCGGGTGCAGGTGGTGCAGCAGGATGCCGATGGCGTCAACGAAACCGAAGTCTCGCAACTGGGCGTCGGTCGTGGTTTTGGCGAAGAGGCGTTGCTTTCCGGCAATCCGCGCAATGCCACGGTGCGGGCACTGACCGAAGTCTCGGTGATGAAAGTCGATGGGCACGATTTCGAGCGACTGCTGAAGGCGCCGGTGCTGTCCCAGTTGGCGATCGAGGAAGTGTCGGTCGATCACCAGTTGGTCGATGTCCGACTGTCCGAAGAATTTGCGCGCGGCCATGTGCCGGGTGCGATCAGCCTGCCGTTGGCGCGACTGCGCGAACTGGCGGTGCAGCTTGACGTGCAGCGCCCCTGCGCGGTGTATTGCGACTCCGGCCGGCGTAGCGCTTCGGCCACGTATCTCCTGTGCGAACGAGGTTTCGACGCACGACTTGTGGCAGGCGGCGTGCCTGCGGAATTGATGACCGAATCGCATTGAGCGGTCGTCCGGCGCCCTTCGCGCCCAGATCAGAGGAATCCCGAACGATGTCTCCCGTTACCTTGAATGCCCGCATTTCGCCGATGGGCGGCATGGACATGCTGTCGCGCCAGGAAGTCGGCCGCCTGCGTGACGCCAGCCATGGCGGCCTGCACCAGTTGATGCGCCGCTGTGCGCTCGCCGTCCTGTCCAGCGGCTCGACCTCGGACGACCCGCGCGCCCTGCTCGAGCGTTATCCGGACTTCGACATCCAGGTGCACCAGCAGGACCGTGGCATCAAGCTGGAACTGATCAATGCACCGGGCGAAGCCTTCGTCGAAGGCGAGATCATCCGTGGCATCAGCGAACTTCTGTTCGCCGTCGTCCGCGACATCGCTTACGTCGCCAGCGACATCCAGTCAGGACGCTTCAACCTCGAAGAATCGAGCGGCATCACCAATGCCGTGTTCGAGATCCTGCGCAACGCGCGCATCCTGCGTCCGCACCTCGATCCGAACCTGGTGGTGTGCTGGGGCGGGCACTCGATCAAGCGCGACGAATACGAATACACCAAGAAGGTCGGCTACCAACTCGGCCTGCGCAGCCTCGACATCTGCACCGGCTGCGGCCCGGGCGCGATGAAGGGGCCGATGAAGGGCGCCACGATCGGTCACGCCAAGCAGCGTCGCCGCACCAACCGCTACATCGGCATCACCGAGCCGGGCATCATCGCCGCCGAGTCGCCGAACCCGATCGTCAACGAACTGGTGGTCATGCCGGACATCGAGAAGCGACTCGAGGCCTTTGTCCGCATCGCCCACGCCATCGTGATCTTCCCGGGCGGCGTCGGCACGGCCGAGGAAATCCTGTATCTGCTCGGCATTCTCGCGCACCCCGAGAATGCCAGCATCCCGTTGCCGATGATCCTGACCGGCCCGAAGGAGTCGGCCGCCTACTTCGAGCAGATCGATGCCTTTCTGAAACTGTCGCTGGGTCCGACGATCGCCGACAAGTACCGCATCATCATCGACGACCCGAGCGAGGTCGCGGCCGTGGTCAATGCCGGCGTCGAGCAGGTCCGTCGCAACCGCATCGCCGAGAAGGACGCATTCTTCTTCAACTGGTCGCTGAAGATCGACGACGCGCTCCAGCAGCCGTTCAAGCCGACCCACGCGCAGATGGCCGCACTCGAGCTGCATCGTGGCCAGGACACGCACGTGCTCGCCGCGGAACTGCGCCGCGCGTTCTCCGGCATCGTCGCCGGCAACGTCAAGGAAGAGGGCATTCAGGCGATCGAAACGCACGGGCCGTTTGAAATCAACGGCGAACCCGAGATCATGGCTGCGCTCGACCGCCTGCTCGCTGCCTTCGTCAAGCAGCACCGCATGAAATTGCCGGGCGGTGCGGCTTACCAGCCTTGTTATCGGGTGGTGGCGTAAGTCGGCGTCACTGCGTCCAACAAGCAGCTGGCGACTTGGTGCCGGCTTGAGTGATGCTCAGCGGCGTACAGCTGATGGCGCCCTGTTTGTCGCTCGCTTGGCCGCCTTGCGCGGTCGCCGTGATCGTATAGGCGGTCGCCGTATTGCCAGTCACCGTATAGACGTAATGACTGCTCGCTGCGCCAGGATTCCCGACATCCGCGAGCGTGCCGTATGTCGGGCGATCAGCGCGCCAGCGCTCTTGCGCCATGCGGATTTCGCCGATCACCCGGATCGCGTCCGCACGCCGGGATTTGCGGACCGAGTCTTGATAGCTCGGCAAGGCAATTGCGGCGAGAATGGCGACGATCGCCACGGCAATCATCAATTCGATCAACGTGAAACCGTTCGAACGCTTCATGGGTTCCTCCAATGCCACTGCTGCTGGATGCTATCAGTCTAGCCGCTGGCCATGATCCTGTGCTTTGCCACCCGTCGCTTGCCTGATTCCGCTTGTCGCGGCCCAGTTGAAGCGGCAGCCTGCATACCGATAGTTTAAGTATACGAAGGAGGGGCAATGAAAAAGTCCAATCAATCGGGCGTTACGGTCATCGAATTGATGGTGGTCATCGCCATTGTGGGGATCGCCGCCGCAATCGCGGTGCCCGGATTTGCCGACTATTTCGAAAAGTCACGCCTTCGCGGCGCCGTGGATACCGTGTCCGCACTGGTTGCGTCAGCTCGCGCAGAGGCCGTCCGTCAGGATCGTCAGGTGATTGTTGCTTTCGGTGGATCTGCTTCGGCTTGGTGCGTCGGCGCGAACGTTGCGGCGGCGCCGGCCAACGTGGGTGATCGTATCCCGGCGGCTGTGGCCTGCGATTGCACGGCACCGGCAACATGCAGCGTCGGTGCGGTGTCGTCGGCCTCCTACAACGGCGTGACGGTCACGACCGTGGCTCCGTCGGTGACGTTCAATCCGAAACTCGGGACGACGGTTGCTTTGGCGAACCAGGACATCGGATTCCGCTCGTCGTCCAACCGGTTTCAACTGGATACGCGCATCACCCCGCTTGGTCATGTACGGAGCTGTCGAACCGCAGCCTCTGAAGTCATTCTCGGATTCGGAGCATGTCCATGAACAAGCGTCTCAAGATCAGTCAGGGCTTCACGCTGCTGGAATTGATGATCGCCATGGCGATCGGCCTCTTGGTGGTCGGTTCTGCCATTGCGCTGATGGTCAGCGTCATGCGTGCAAATTCTGAGAACATGCAGTCGACGCGTTTGACGCAAGAACTGCGGGCGCTGACGGATATCGTCGCGCGTGAATTGCGTCGCGCCCGCTACAACCAGGACACGCTCACCTTCGTGGGTGAGGCGCGGGATGATGACAATGGTGATGGCGCGGTAAACAGTCTGGACTGGCAGCCGACCAATCCGTTCCAGGCCTTCACGGTCACAGCGGCCAGCGGCAACGACGACGGCGATGCCCAGACGACTGACGGTCAGTGCGTCCAATATTCGTACGATCAGGCCGAGAACGGTGCTTTCCGGACGATCGCTCGTACGGTGGCGGGTGGGGTTGGCGCGATTTCGCTCGGGCGGGCCGCCGCGGCCTCGCCGGGTTGTGCCAACGTGGACATTCAATTGTCCTCGCCGGAACTCAATGTGACGCGCTTCTCGATCAACTATCGCGGCAGCAATGTCGTTCCAGGGCGTACTGATACCGATTGGGCGCGCATCACGATCGAAGGCCAGTTGACGAATGGCCCCACGATCACGCGCCGGATTACGGAAACTGTCCGGGTTCGTTCCGGGGTCATGCCTGTCTTGCCCGTCCTTCCTCCTCCTCC
>DATMVT010000112.1:0-10126 GCA_035562895.1 Patescibacteria group bacterium
CGGTTCGGGCACCGACAACATCAACAAGACGATGACGCTGAACCTGTCCTCGGAACTGTTGAACGGCACCTGGAAACTGCGCGTGAACGACAATGCCGCAGGTGACACCGGCTACATCAACAGCTGGTCGATCACGATGTAGCCCGAACCGACCCAGGCTTGGACGTACGACGCCCCGTGCAATCGGGGCGTCGTCGTCAGCCCACGTCGATCGAGAAGTGATGCGCGGTGATCGCCATGCGCTGGCCGAGGTAGAACCCGTGGGCGGCATGGCGATGCACGCCGGAGTCGAGGTCGATGCGCTCGCAGCCGAGGCGCTTGGCTTCGCGATACAGCCAGGCGAACAAGAGCTTGCCGTAGCCCTTGTCGCGGACCTCGTTGGTGGTCACGAGGTCATCGACGTAAAGCACGCGGCCGACGACGAGCATGTGCATGATCCGGTAGCCGGCCACGGCGCGGACCTGGTCGCCGTCCCACAAGGCCGCGATCTCGTAGCCTTCCTTGCGTTGCACCGCGACCGCGGCGAGAAAGGCATCGAGGTCGAGGTGCTTGCGCAGTTCCTGCATCACCGGAAACGCCGCCTTCAGCGCGCCGATCGAATTCGCGCGGCGGATCGTCACCGTGCTCTCGTGCCGCGACACGTCAGTCCCACTCGTAGATCTTGAAGTAGACCGGTCGCACCGGTCCGTCTTCGCCGTCGTACTCGAGCCGACCGTTGCCGTCGGTGTCGAGGTAGGTATACGGAATGCCGCGCTCGGGCACGACGCGGATCATGTAGAGGCGATTGCCTTGCCGGTATTCCTCGATGCGCGCGCCCTTGACGTTGCGGATCGAGACCGTCGGCAGCGCTTCCTCGGGCGGCTGCACCTTGTCGGGCAAGGGCGGATCCTTCGGCTGCGGTGCATCCGCGACCTTGGTCGGCGGATCGGGCGTCGGGTCAGGGGTCGGATCGGCCGCCATCAGCGGCGACGCGAAGACGAGGGCGAGTGCAACGAGGCAAAGACGTGTGCGCATGGCGCGTGACCCTATGGAGCGGCGGTGGTCGATGCTGCAGCCGTGGCCAGCAGGGCGTCAAGTTCGTCGAGTCGATAGCTGCCGAGCAAGGTTCGCAGCTCGGCCGCCAGTTCGGCGTCCGTCGCGTCCAGCTCGGCGATGCGATCCATCGCCTGCTGCAGGTCGCCGGCGGCGAGGGCGCGTTGCATCGATGCCTGCCAGTCCGCAGGCAATCGCGCCAGCCGCGACGCCGCGGGTGCGCCGGAGGATGCCGCGAGAGACGGGGTCGTGCCGTCATCTTCGTGGACGTACTGCACGCCCAGGAACTCGGCCATCTTCGCGAAGATCATGCCTTCGCGGAACGGCTTGGACAGGAAGTCGTCACAGCCGCTGGCGAGGATTTCGGTGCGTTGGTGCTCGAGCGCGCTGGCCGACAGCGCCAGGATGACCACGCGCTCGCGGCCGAGACGGCGTTCCTCGTCGCGGATGCGACGCGCGGCCTCGGTGCCGTCCATGCCCGGCATGCGCTTGTCGAGCCAGATCAGGTGCGGCTTCCAGTCGCGCCATGCGACCAGTGCTTCCTCGCCGCTGGCGGCCTGGCGCACTTCGAATCCGACCGCCTCCAGCAAGCCGCAGAGCAGGGTGCGGTTGTCGTCGATGTCATCGACCACGAGGATGCGTGGCGGTGTCTGGCCCGGCGCCAGCGATTGCACCCGACGCCGGTCCCCGCGCTCGTTCGAAACCACGCCATCGGCGCTCTCCGGCAAGCTGATGCTGAACGTGAACACCGCGCCACGGCCGACTTCGCTGCGCGCGACGATGTCGCCCCCCATCAGTCGCGCCATGTCGCGCGACAGGGCAAGGCCGAGACCGGTGCCTTCCTTCGCGGCGCGACCGGTCTCGGTCTGCACGAAGGGTTCGAACAGATGGTCGAACTCGTGCGCGGCGATGCCGGGCCCGGTGTCCGCGACCTCGAACGTCGCGCGACCCTCGTGCCAGCGCGCATCCAGCGTGACCCCGCCGCGTGCGGTGAACTTCACCGCGTTGCCGAGCAGGTTCAGCAGGATCTGGCTCAGCTTGCGCGCATCGCCGTTCACGACCTTTGGAAGAGGTCCCAATTCCGTGCGCAACCACAGGTCCTTGCCTTCGGCGCGCTCGCGCATCAGCTCGCAGACATTGCCGATCAATGCGCGCAGGTCGAACGCCGACACATCGAGCGCCAGCACGCCGGCCTCGATGCGCGACAGCGACAGCACGTCGTTGATCAGGTCGAGCAGGTGCTCACCGCTGCGCAGGATGGTCGCGAGGTGGCGGCGGTCTTCGCTTGAGCGCTGCGGCTGTCGATCCATCAGCTGCGCGAATCCGAGCACGGCGTTCAGCGGTGTTCGCAACTCGTGGCTCATGTTCGCGAGGAACACGGTCTTGGCGCGATTCGCCTCTTCGGCGCGCGCACGACTGAGTTCCGCGGCCTGGCGCTCCTCGTCGGCGCGACAGCGGGCGTGATCCAGCTGGGTGTTCTTGTCGCGCAACTCGGCGGTGCGCAGCGCGACGACGTGCTCCAGCGCCAGCTTCTCGCTGCGGATGCGCGCCAGTCGCCAGCGCAGCAAGGCCTGCACCAGCAACGCGGCGGCGATCAGGTATGCGAGGTAGGCCCAAGGCGTGCGATACCACGGCGGCAGCACGCGGAAGACGTAGGTGGCCTCGTCGCCGGTGATGCCGTCGCGGCTGCGCGCGCGCACATGCAGGACATACCGCCCCTCGTGCAGGTTGGTGTATTCGCGGAAGCTCTCGCCGCTCCAGGGCGACCAGTCGGGGTCATTGCCGGCCAGCCGCGTCTGGTAGCGCAGGCCGTCGCCACTGTCGAAGTACGCGGCCGAAAACTCGACGCGCAAGGTCCCGGCCGCGAACGGCACGTCGCTCGGCAGGGCCGTGCCGCTGCCCGCGAACAGGACGGGTGACGGCCCGCCCGAAGACACCTGGCGTACCAGGGTCTTGAACGTGCCCGTCGGCGGCGGCGGATGCAGCGCATCGAGACGGAACAGGCCATCGGCGCCGCCGAACCAGGCGACACCCTCGTCGGCGTCGACGAAGATCTTGTCGATCCAGCCACCGGAAATCGTCGCCAGTGCCTGGGGCTCCCAGACCATTCCCGCAGCGGTCTGCCGAGCAAGTCCGGCTTCCTTTTGGCCGCTGGTTTCGTCCACGGTCTGCATCCACAACTGTCCCGGACCGGCGGCGCCGACGCCGTAGACCACCCAGCGTGTGGATGATCCGAACAGCGTGGCGAAGCGTGGATCGGGTACGAAGCGCCGCGTCTTCGCGTCGAAGCGCATCAGCCCGCGGTGCGTCGAAAACAACGGTGCGCCGTCATCGGCCTGCACGAAATTGTCGTGCAATTGCGGCAGGCCATCGCTTTCGCCGTAACGTTCCAGGGTGGCCACCGCAAGGCGCCCGTCCGTGCCGGACGCGAGCGTGATGCGCGCGACGCCATGGTTCCAGGTGCCGATCCAGAGTCGACCGTCGGCCTGCTCGAACATCGAACTGACGGTCAGGTCGATCCCGCCAATGCGACCTTCGTCGATCCAGCGATCACCCTCCTGACGCAAGACCGCGAGCCCGTCCCAAAGTCCGACGTAGACGCGCCCGGGCACGACGACGGAAGCGAGCAGCGCCGTGGTCGTGCCGGTCACGCCCTGCTGCAGCTGTGTGGCGGTGTCCTCGCGGATCAGGAAGGTGCCGTCGTTGTTGCCGGCGAGCAGGGCATCGCCGATCGACAGGAACGCGTAGGTCTGGCCGCGCATTCCGGTGATCGGCGCGAAGCGTGCACCGGGCCCCGGCTGCAGCCGGAACACACCTTGCGTCGTACCGGCATGGAGCTGGCCGCGATGCCGGTGCAGCGCCAGTACGCCGCCGGCCAGACCGCTGCGTTCGTCGAAGCGTGTCAGCGGCAAGGCGGTCTCGACACGGCTCAGGCCGCGATCGAGTCCGAGCCACAAGCCGCCTTGTCGATCGACCAGCGTCGCGAGCACGGTGTCGTCCTGCAGCCCATGCGGCTTGCCCAGGCGTCCGACCAGTTGGCCTTCGCGACTGAGAAAATAGACGCCGCCCTGGAATGTGCCCAGCGCATAGCGGCCATCTCCGAGTTGCGTGCCGCTGTAAAGCATGTCGCGGCGCAAGACCTCGTTCGCATCGCTCGCGAGCGGCTGCAGGCCGTTCGAACCGAGCACATGCAGGCCGCTGTCGCGACTGCCGACCAGCAGGTCGCGCTGCGCCCACGGCAACACCGCGTCGACGCGCGCCTCGGCCATCGGTTCGCTGCCCGGAACGAGGCGCAGCTCGTCGTCGACCAGTTCCATCAGGCCGCGTCCACGCTCGCGGATGAACAGGCGATCGCGCGCCATGAACGCGCGATGGAAGGCGACCTTCGGCGTCCAGCTGCGGATCGTCTCGCCGCGCATCCGGATCAGCCGTGCGTAGGTCGCGAAATAGATGTCCTCGCCGCGCACGAAGATGTGGTGCACGTCGTCGAACGTGCGCTCCGCCTCGGGGAGCCGGTCGAGCAGCGAGACGTAGCGCAGTTCGCCCCGGGCGTCGGGTTCGAGCACGCCGATCTCGCCCAGTGCGCCGACATAGATGCGGCCATCCGCGGCCACCGCGAGCGAGCGCACGACGGTGCGACGTTCGGTGCGGATCAGGCGCCAGCGCGCGCCATCGAATTCGAGGACGCCGTCATTGTTGCCGGCATAGATCACGCCGCGGGCATCCTGCACGAGCGCCCAGTTCTGGCCGTGGGCGGCGTAGTCGCGCGGGGTGTAATTGCGCAGGAAGGGCAGTCCGGCCTCACCGCGAGCGGCGCCCTGCGCGATCGCGGCCAGCGGCGTCAGCCACAACAGCGACAGCACCAGCAGCAGGCGGACAATCGGTCGACAACCCATGCGCAACCCGTCGTTTGGGAGCCCCGATCATAGCCCGCAGGCGGTCCGGTCTGGACGCCCTGCGTGCTAGGCTCGATCGATCAAACCCTGTTCCGGAACCGAGTCGATGCAAGCAGTGGCCGCGTCCGCACCACGCCCGCGCGCGGACATCCTGGTGGTCGATGACAACCCGGCCAACATCGAGTTGCTGGTGGCCATCCTCGGCAGCCACGGCTATCGCTGCCGGATCGCGAACAATGGCACGCGCGCCCTCGCCGCAGCGCGTGCCGATGTCCCCGATCTGGTGATGCTCGACATCGCGATGCCGGGCATGGATGGCTACGAAGTCTGCCGCCAGCTCAAGGCCGATCCGGCGACGCAATCGGTGCCGGTGATCTTCCTGTCGGCGCTGAATGGCGTGATCGACAAGGTCCAGGCATTCGGCGCCGGCGGCACCGACTACATCGGCAAGCCGTTCCAGCTCGAGGAAGTGATTGCGCGCGTCGAGAACCAGGTGCGTGCGTCGCGGATGCAGCGCGAGGTCGAACAGCGCAACGAGGAACTGGCGCGCGTCAACGCGGAACTGCTCGAGGCGACGCGGCGTCTCGAAGACGGCAATGCCCTGCTGCGCAAGCTGTCGGAAAGCGATGGCCTGACCGGCGTCGCCAATCGGCGCCTGTTCGATGGCAGCCTGATCGATGCCTGGTCGCGCGCGACGCGCGAAGGTCGCAGCATCGCGTTGATCCTGATCGACATCGATCACTTCAAGGAATACAACGACGCCGTCGGCCATCTGGCCGGGGACGATTGCCTGAAACGCGTGGCGCAGGCGCTGGAGGCCGAAGCCAGTGCCGCCGGCGCGCTGGTGGCGCGCTACGGCGGCGAAGAGTTCTCGGTGCTCGTGGCCGAACCGGCGCAGACCCATGTGCATGCACTGGCCGAGTCTTTGCGCGCGCGCGTGGAACTCGAAGCGTTGCCGCATCCGCGCTCGGCGGTATCCAACGTGGTCACGGTCAGTGTCGGCGTCGCGGTGATGGTGCCTGCGGCCACGCACGAGCCGGCGCTGCTGATCGACGCCGCCGACCAGGCCCTCTACCGGGCCAAGGCCGCCGGCCGCAACCGTGTCGGCGATTGACCATCAAGGATCGATACGCAGGCGATTGACGGACCCGACCAGCGTGCGATTGAGCGTGATCCACAGTTCCTGCGCAGCAGCGCGGCGCGACAGGAAATAATCGGCATCGGCGACGAGCGTGCTGTCGCCCAGGCGCACGCTCTGCGGATCGGCACCGGCGCCATAGCCGCGCACGATGATCAGCGGTCGCGCCAGATTGAAACCGGGTGCGATGCCGATGTTGGCGTCCAGTTGATTGGCGGCCGCCGTCAACGTGAGTGCCCCGCGCACGTGGTCATGGCCGGCGGGCGTGTAAGTCGTCGGTGTAGCATCGCCGACTCCGGCAGCGCCTTGCGTCACGACGCTGCCGACGGCGGCGGTCAGGGTCATCTGCTGCAGCGCCTCGACCGCCGACACCTGCGCTTCCACGACGGCATCGCTGTGTCGGCCGAACACGATGTGCGTCGAATAGCTTTTCTTCGGCACGCCCGGCGCATAGGCGTCGGGAAACGGGCCGCCGTATTCGTTGCTGCCGTTGATCTTGTATTGGCTCTGGCCGAGGAAGCCGAAGTTCGTGCCCCAGGCGAGGCGCGCGTTCTGGGTCGCGCCGCCATAGAGCTCGTAATTCACCGACTGGTAGGGCCAGTTGTAGTCGCAGGGCATGTTGTACTGGCCGACGCAGCCGGTATTCGCCGTGGCGCTGGTCTTGTTCCAGTCGGAGATGCCCCAGTAGCCGCCGGCATCCTGCTGCGTGATCGGTCGCGTCGCCACCGTGCCCATGGTCGCATCGACCGCTGTCGTCCACAGTTTGACGTAGGGAATCGTGTTGGCCTGGTTCCAGGTCCACTCGCTGGCCAGCGTGACCGGTGCCGTGGTGGTGGTGAACTTGTAATGGTCGCCCCAGCCGACGCCGGCGATGAAGCTGCGTGCCGCGGCACTGGCCGCGCCGTCGATCATCATCTCGCCGTAGGGGCCGCGTGCATCGTCACGCAGGCGGTTGGTGGCCGCGGGCGGAATCTCGTAGGTCACCGACCACAGCAGCGCGTCGCGACCGGTCGCGAACAGCCACTCGATCGTCACCGGCAGGTTGAATTGCGTCGCCGGCGCGTCGATCGTGCAATAGCGCGGGTAATTCTGCGTGAAGCGGAACAGGGCGTGGTGACGTCCTTCGAACACGCGCGTGAAGCTGCCGGTGGCGAAGTGACCGAGTGAGGAAGAATCGCCACCGCCGGTGCACTGGTTCACGTCGCCGCCCGGATGCGATACCACGTAGCCGAATCCGCCGAAGCCGTTCGTCATCGCGCGCACGACGCGGGGAATGCCGCCGACCTGATAGCGGAATTCACGCAGCTCGCCGCCGCGCGTGCCGCTCGGCCCGAATTGCCCGGTGTTGTGTGCGAGCACGGCGACGCGCGGCTGGTTCGCGCTGTCACGCCAGCTGAACCGGTCGCTGTTCATGCCATCGACACTGACATCGTGCTCGACCTGCAGGGTCGCGACCGGTTCCGGCGGCGGCGCGACCGTCCCGAGAAAGGCATCGCGCACGGCGTCGAGCAGCGGGTCGCGATCGCCCGCCGGCAGGCTCGGCACATGGCCCTGGCTGATCGTCCAGATGATGGTCCCGCCGAGACCTTGCGCCTGCACCCAGGCACCCTTCGCGGCGATCGATTGGGCATCTTCGTAGCTGACGTAGGTGCAAGCTTGCGGCCCCTGTCCCTGCGCCGAGCCCAGCCAGGGTGCGTTCGCGATCGCGTCGTACTGGCGGGTCATCGCCGGCAGGTAGGTGCCGGCAATGTTGCGATAACTCATCGCGCCGTCGCTGGCGACGATGTCGCCGCCCTGCAGCGCCACGCGCGGCTGGCTGATGCGCTGGTAACAGGTGCCGTAGAACCCGATGCCGACGCCGAGCTTCGCGGCTGGAATGCCGGTCGCGCGGTAGTAGCCGATGCTGTGCGCGACCGAGGTCGGGGTATTGCCGGCATGGCCGTCGAGCGGCGAACTGAACCAGCTGTGCCAGCCCGGGTAGTCGAAGCCCATGCCGTAGCTCATCAAGTTGAACTGATCGAGCAGCGGCGACAGCGCTGTGAACAACGCCGTCTCGTCGGCGGGATCGGAAAAATTGGCATTGACCGGCCCGACCGGGATCGTCAGCAGCAGGTTCGGGCGTGCCGCGCGCAGGGCCTGAGCGAGCGCGATCAGCGGCGCGTGGTCATCGGCTTCGATCGGCTCCCAGTCCAGATCGAGTCCGTCGAACCCGTAGGCATCGACGACGCCCAGCAGGCTGGCGACGAAAGTCGCGCGATGGGCATCGCTCGCGGCACCACGCCAGCCATTGATCTCGCCGGCGCCGCCGACCATCAGCACCGCCTTGCGCTGCGCTGCATGCGCGGCATCGACCGCGGCATGCGCCCAGATCGGGCCGTTGACGGCATCGATGTCGAAATGCGTCAGCAGCGTGCCATCGGCCACGGGAATCGCGCGCCCGACCATCAGGTGGGTGATGGCGTCGAACTGGATGTCGGCGACCGGATACAGGTCGCGCTCGTAGCCGACGTAGTAGCCCGCGACCCAGTGCGGAGGAACGACGGCTTCGCCGGTCTCGAAACTGTTCTTGAACACCAGCTGCGCCTGCGCAGCGAGCGTGAACATCGCCAGTGCGATGCCGACGATCCAGCTCCGTCGTGCCTGCCTGCGCTTCATCCGGACACCTCGGAAGACGACTGTGCGAGCCAGAGCTTGGCACCGCCGTCGGGCGCGTCCAAGTGCTGGCGCCAGCGACTAAGATGTCGGCATGAGCAAATTGATCCTGATCGACGGCTCGGCCTATCTGTTCCGCGCCTTTCACGCCTTGCCGCCACTGACGAATGCCCAGGGCGAGCCGACCGGCGCCTTGTTCGGCGTCGTCAACATGCTGCGCCAGCATCTGGCGCAGAAGCCCGAGTACCTCGCCTTCGTGATGGATGCCGGCGGCAAGAACTTCCGTCACGCGCGCTTCCCCGAGTACAAGGCGAACCGACCGCCGATGCCCGACGACCTGCGCGCGCAGATCGAACCGCTGATGCAGATCGTGCAGGCGCTTGGCGTACCGCTGCTGCGCGTGCCGGACGTCGAGGCCGACGACGTCATCGGTACCTTGTCCAAACAGGCCGAAGCGGCCGGCATCGACGTGGTCGTCTCGACCGGGGACAAGGACCTGGCCCAGCTCGTGAGCGACAAGGTCACGCTGGTCAACACGATGACGAATTCGCGCCTCGATCCGAGCGGCGTGGTCGCCAAGTTCGGCGTGCGTCCGGACCAGATCGTCGATTACCTGGCGCTGATGGGCGACAAGGTCGACAACATTCCCGGTGTCGACAAGTGCGGCGAGAAGACCGCCGCGAAGTGGCTCGGCGAATACGGCTCGCTGGCCGGCGTGATGGCGCATGCGGGCGATGTCGGCGGCAAGATCGGCGAGAACCTGCGCGCCGCGATGCCGCGTCTGCCGCTGTCGCAGGAGCTGGCGACCGTGAAGCTCGACGTGGCGCTCGATCGTGCGCCGCAGGATCTGGTGCGTGCCGCTCCCGACGTCGAGGCCTTGCGTGCCTTGTATGCGCGCTACGGCTTTCGTGCCGCATTGCAGGACCTCGAGGCCAACGGCGTTGCAGCGGTGGATCGCGCGCCGTCGTCGCGGATCGCGAAGCCGGCCGCGGTGGCGGCAACGTCGCAACCCGATGACGCGCCCGATCCTGCGCTGGCGGCCAAGGGTCGCTACACCTGCATCCGCGACCGGGCGACGTACGCCACCTGGCTGTCGAGACTGCGTGCCGCAGGGCGCTTCGCGTTCGATACCGAGACCAGCAGCCTCGACGCGCATCAAGCCGAAATCGTCGGCCTGTCGTTCGCGGTGGAATCAGGCGAGGCCGCCTATGTGCCGCTGGCGCATCGCTATCCGGGCGTGCCGGAACAGCTCGACCGCGATGCCGCGCTCGCCGCGATCCGGCCGTTGCTCGAAGACGACGCGATCACGAAGATCGGCCAGCACGGCAAGTACGACATGCATGTGCTGGCGAATCACGGCATCGTCATGCGCGGCTATCGCCACGACACCATGCTCGCGTCCTATGTC
>DATMVT010000113.1:0-2798 GCA_035562895.1 Patescibacteria group bacterium
ATTCGGGAAACGCACGGCGCTCCCGGCCGTCACCGCCAGCACCCGCGGCACGAACTGCTTGCGTCGCGTCGTCATGACGGCGGGCTCGGCAAGCGCCTTGGCGAGCACCGGCGTCTTCGGGCGGTAGTAGATGATCGCCTCGGTGGCCTCGGATTCGCGCAAGGGCTTGCCGTTCGCGAACAACCGCAATGTCCCGGACAAGTCCGCTGCCAGCGTCGGAAGCGACATCAGGAGCAGACACAGGACCACACATCGTCGCATCAGGTTTGCTCCCGGGATCATGGGCTTCTGGCATGATCTTAGCGCAGCACCTCACCGACACCAGCGACTTTCGACAGGGCCCCGCATGGCGACGATCTCGATTTCCCGAAAACACAAGAAGTCCATGACCGAAGCGCGCGCCTCGATCGACCGCGTCGCGAAGGGCATGGCCAAGAAATTTTCGGTAGGCCACGAATGGGAAGGCGATACCCTGCACTTCTCCCGGCCCGGCGTCGAAGGCCACATCGCGCTGGGCAAGGGCAGCGTCAAGGTGGAAGCCACGCTGGGATTCCTGTTGATGGTGATAAAGAGCTCGGTCGAGGACGAGATCGAACGCTACCTGGACGAAGAATTCGGCTGAGCCTCAGGCTTTCAGATCGAAGCCGAACGGATCCGGATGCGCTGCCAGGAGGCGCTGCATCGCATGCTTTTCGCCCTCGGTGATCGTGGCCAGAAACTCGTCGGCGGGGCCCATCGAGCGGAACGCGCTGAATCCGCGTTCGAGAAAGCCCTGCAGCTCGCCGAAACCCGCGCCACGCGCCGGGCCGCGCGCGAGCTTGAGCACGCCGAGCACGAAGGGCTTGCGCACGATCGATTCCAGTTCGCGTCCGACATTGTCGATCAGGCCGATCTGCCGGAGTCGCAGTTCCGGGTCGGCGCACTTCCGGTAGGCCTGGGCGTAGCTCGCGACATCGATCTCGCCCTTTGGCAGATGCTCCGCCATCGCGAGATCGCAGCGCACCGAGATCAGATCGAGTTCGAGCGCGTCGGCCAGCGAACCGAGCACGCCGTTGGGCAGCCAACGCAACATCGTCGGCAGCACGCGCGCGAGGTCGCGGTCGCGCCAGCTGACATCCTCGGCGCTGTACAGGTCGCTCAAGAAGAATTCGGCGGCATCGCCATAGCGAGGATGGTCGCGCAACGTCCCGAAGCTGCGGCCCAATCGAGCGCTTTGCCAACGGCGCAGTCGTGACAGCTGCGGCAAGCGGTTGCGCGGCTCGCGCTCGGGATGGCGGGCGTCATGCAAGTTCCGCAGCAAGCCGTGCAGGCGATCGGCGATGTCGGTCATGTGGCGTATTCCCCTGATCCTGTGAACGATGGTCGTCGGCAGCGGCGAGCGTCGCGTGCTCTCGGCTAGAATCAGCCGGTTGCCCTGCGGAAGATGGATTCGGAATGCTGATTGTTCAACCCTCGATGAAGCCGGTTCGCAAGCGCAGTCAGCCACGGATCGGTTTGGCGATCGCCGGCGGCGGTCCGATCGGCGGCATGTACGAGCTCGGTGCGCTGCGTGCCATGGACGAGGCCCTGGACGGACTCGACATGAACGATTTCGACGTCTATGTCGGTGTCAGCTCGGGCGCCTTCCTGGCATCGGGGCTGGCCAACCGCCTCGACACGGCGGAAATGTGCCGCATCTTCCTCACCGAGGTCACCGACCAGGAGCGGTTCCGGCCCGAGATTTTCCTGCGCCCCGCAGTTTCGGAGTACGCCAAGCGCCTCGCGGCGATCCCGCGCACGCTGCTCGGCTGGCTCGGCGACCTCGCGACGCACCCGCTGGAAACCAACTTCACCGACGTGTTCGGTCGGCTGGGCGCGCTGATCCCGACCGGACTGTTCGACAACAACGAGATCGAACATTTCCTGCGCAAGCTGTTTGAATCGCACGGCCGCACCAACGATTTCCGCAAGCTGTCGCGCAAGCTCTACGTGATCGGGGTCGAACTGGATACCGGTGCCACCGTGCGTTTCGGCAGCCCCGGTCTCGATCACATTCCGATCTCGCGGGCGATCCAGGCCAGTGCGGCCTTGCCCGGTCTTTATCCGCCGGTCGAGATCGACGGCAAGTTTTACGTCGACGGTGCCTTGCGCCGCACCCTGCACGCCTCGGTCGCGCTCGAAGCCGGCGCGGAACTGGTGCTGGGCATCAACCCGCTGGTGCCGTTCGACGCTGCACTCGCCATGGCCAACCATCGCAAGGTCCCGGAGAGCCTGGCCGATGGCGGGCTTCCGGCAGTGTTGTCGCAGACCTTCCGCACCGTGCTGAAGTCGCGCATGCAGGTGGGTCTCGACAAATACCAGAAGCAGTACGAGCGTTCCGACTTGCTGGTGTTCGAGCCCAGTCCCGACGACGTCGAAATGTTCTTCACGAATCCCTTCAGCTACACGATGCGGCAACGCGTGGCCGAGCATGCCTACCGCGCCACGCTCGACGACCTCGCCAGCCGCTACGACCAGGTCGCGCCGATCTTTGCTCGTCACGGCATCACCTTGCGCCGCGACGTGATCGACGATCCCGAACGCAATCTGATGGACGGACTTGGCCGACGGCCGCGGCGCACCGATGTCACTGCGCGACTGCGCCATGCGCTCGACGATCTCGATCGCGCGATCCACGAACGCAAGCGCCGCTGACGCCGGCGGCGCGACGGCGCTGCATAGTGTGATTATTCTAGGCGTCGTGCCGAGTATCCGCCGCACAGCGTCGGCTTTCGGTCGGCCAACAACTTCGTGGAGGCAACATGAGCAAGCCCAAGTTC
>DATMVT010000114.1:0-2276 GCA_035562895.1 Patescibacteria group bacterium
CGGTTCGGGCACCGACAACATCAACAAGACGATGACGCTGAACCTGTCCTCGGAACTGTTGAACGGCACCTGGAAACTGCGCGTGAACGACAATGCCGCAGGTGACACCGGCTACATCAACAGCTGGTCGATCACGATGTAATCACGCAGCGATGCGCTGATTTCACGACAAGGAAACCCCGGCTTCGGCCGGGGTTTTTTTTGGCAACCTTCCAGGAGATTCCGATGAACCTGCTGCACCCGCGGGCGCTGGCTTGCGCCCTGATTCTGGCCTCGATGGCCGTCGCCGATGTGCGCGCCGCGCGCGACCCGCAACCGCCCGCCGACGCCGATCCGTTCGCACCGGTCTACATCGTCACTTCGGCCGAGATCTACCAGTCCAACCTGCAGTCGATCGTCGGCAATGGCAAGGGCATCGGCCTGCGCGACAGCATCGGCACGCCGCTGGTGCTGGCCGAGATCAAGGCTTGGCAAGTCGACGAGATCAGCCGCGTCATCCACGAGCAGCGCAATCGTTGCGGCGGCTTCTTCGCGTTCAAGTCGCGCGACGAGGCCGAGGCCTTCGTGCGCGGCGACGCGACGGGCCAGGCCACCCGCGCCAAGCTGGTCAGCTACACCATCGACAACGGTGCGACCGTCAATCCGTGGCTGCCACAGGCCAACGAGGCCAATGTCCGCAGCACCATCACCAACCTGTCCGGCCATGCCAATCGCTACTACACCAGCACCACCGGCAAGAGTTCGGCGGAATGGATCCGCTCGCGCTGGCAGACGCTGGCCGGTACGCGCAGCGACGTCAGCACCGAATTGTCGACTTGCAGCACCTGCTCGACGCAGCCCTCGGTGATCCTGACCGTCAACGGCAACGAACTGCCCGGCGAAATCGTCGTGCTCGGCGCGCATCTGGATTCGATCAACACCAGCGGAGGCGGCAGCAACACCCAGGTCGCACCGGGTGCGGATGACGATGCGTCCGGGGTCGCGACCCTGACCGAAGTGATCCGCATCGCGCTCGCCAGCGGCTGGAAGCCGAAGCGGACCGTCAAGTTCATGGCCTATGCCGCGGAAGAAGTCGGCCTGCGCGGCTCGAACGCGATCGCGCAGTCGTTCAAGACTTCCGGAAAGAACGTGGTCGGCATGCTCCAGCTCGACATGACCAACTACAAGTCCGGCTCGGTCGCCGACATGAAGCTCGTCACCGACTATTCGAACACGGAGATGAAGAATTTCCTCACCGGCTTGTTCGATACCTATCTCGCGCCGACCGGACTGACGCGTGGCACCTACACCTGCGGCTACGGCTGTTCCGACCACGCATCCTGGACCAGCGCCGGGTATCCGTCGGCGATGATGTTCGAAGGCGGCAGCAGCAGCGGCTACAACCCGAACATCCATGGACCGAACGACACGCTCGCGAACATGGGCAACTCGGCCGCGAACAGCGTCAAGTTCGCCAAGCTGGCCCTGGCCTTTCTCGGCGAACTCGGCAAGACCACCGGCGGTGGTACCCCGGCGAACCAGGCGCCAGTCGCGAACTTCGCGTTCACGGCGTCCGGCCTGAGCGTGAGTTTCACCGACAGTTCCAGCGACGCGGACGGCAGCATCGCATCGAGAAGCTGGAACTTCGGCGACGGCAGCACGAGCACGCTGACGAGTCCGAGCAAGACCTACGCGGCGGCCGGCACTTACACCGTCGCGCTGACCGTCACCGACAACGCCGGCGCCACCCACACGAAGTCGAGTGCCGTCACCGTGTCCTCGGGAACGGCCCTGATCTTGAGCAACGGCGTGCCGGTGAACAACCTGTCGGCGGCCGCCGGCGGCACCGTCAGCTACGTGATGAACGTGCCCGCCGGCGCGACCGGACTGAAGTTCGTGGCCGCCGGCGGCACCGGCGATGCCGACATGTACGTGAAGTTCGGATCGGCCCCGACCGACAGCAGCTACGACTGTCGTCCGTACCAGAGCGGCAACAATGAAACCTGCAACATCGCGACGGCGCAGGCCGGTACCTACTACGTGCGGTTGAAGGCCTATTCGGCGTTCGCGGGCTTGAGCCTGACCGGCAGCTACAGCACCGGCACGCCGCCACCGCCGCCGACCACGCAGACCTACAGCAACACCGCCGACTACCCGATCCGCGACAACACCACGGTGGATTCGCCGATCACGGTCAGCGGTCGCAGCGGCAATGCGCCGAGCACGGCGTCGGTCACGGTCGCGATCGTGCACACCTACCAGGGCGACCTGAAGGTCGATCTCGTGGCCCCGGATGG
>DATMVT010000115.1:0-2405 GCA_035562895.1 Patescibacteria group bacterium
ATCAGGCCGAGCAGGGACATCAGCGTCGACTTGCCGCAGCCCGAGGGGCCGGTGAGCACGATGTAATCGCCGGTCTTGACCGACAGGTCGACGCCGGCCACGGCCAAGGTCTCGACATCGCCCATGCGATAGCTCTTGCGCAATCCGACCGTCTCGATCAGCGCCGCTGCGCTCACAGGTCCACCGTCGGCCGGAAGCTCTCGACCAGCGCGATGCGATCTCCAACGGCGAGGCCGCGCGTCACGACGATGCGATCGCCCGCCAGCGGCCCGAACTCGACGCGGACGCGTTTGGCCAAGGCACCATCGCGCTCGACGCGGTAGGCGGTGCCAGAAGTGCGCGGCATTGCGCCCGGCGGGCGCTGCACGGTCAGTGCCTTGGCCAGTTCGCCGGTGACGATGCGGGCCTCGGCGGAGGTGTTGGCGCGGATGGTGTTGGGGATCGCGCTCGAGGCTTCGGCGCGCACGATGACCAGGCCGTTCTCGGCCATCGCCTCCATGCTCGCGATGCGGGCGTCGATCGAGAAGCCGCGCGAGGTCACGCGCACAGGCTGTCCGACGGCGACATCCACGACGGCCGCCTCGGCCACGTCGATCTCGATCGCGAGTTCGGGTGTATTGATCGTGGTGATCTCCGCACCGGCCGCGACGGCGGCGCCTTCCTTCAGTTTCATCGAGCCGAGCACGCCGGCCGAGCCGGCCTTGATCGTCAGGGCGTCGACCTTGGCCGCCGCGTCGGCCGCCGCCGCTTCGGCGATCTCGCGCTTGCGCAGCGCAGCGGTGTGCTCTGCGGCGCTGATGCGCGTGCGTTCCGAAAGTTGCGTGTCCGAAAATTCTCGTTCGGCAACCTTTTGCGCGTACTCGGCCTTCGCCTTCTCGACCGCGATCTCGCCGCTGACGCCGCGCTTGAACAGCGATTCCTCGGCGCGAAACTGGATCTCGGCGACGCGCTCGGCATGACGGGCCCGCGACTGTTCGATGCGCACCTTGCCGTCGTCGGCCACGATCTGGGCAATGCGCGTCTCGTACTCGGCCAAGGCGGTATCGCGTTCACGCTTGGCGCGCGCAAGTTCCGCCTGCAGCGCGGGGCTCGCGACCAGCGCCACGGCGTCGCCTGCCGCGACCGTGTCGCCGGCGCGTTTCATCAACCGCTGCAGCGTGCCGGCCTCCTGCGAGGCCAGTACCGTCGACACGCGCGGCACGAATCGCGCTCGGCCGGGCACGGTCAGGGTCACGTCGCCTTGGGTGACGGTCGCCAGTTCGGTCGACTTCTCACGATCGCCGCCGAGCCATGCCCAGGCACCGAGCACCATCACGCCAAGAACCAGGGCCGCACCGATGCGGCCTTTCGGAAGTCGTTCGAACACTCGGAACATCCCCGTCTCCTGTTCGATCAGCCCGGAATGACCGGGTATTCAATGTCGCCGAAGTCGAGGTGATGGCCGTCGAGCATGAGGTCGATGACCAGCGGCACGATATCGCCGAGGAGGGCGACGCCATCTGCGACCTGTTGGCGATTGACCTTGCTGGCATGAGTCGCGCCGCCATGCACGAGCTGGTTGCGCAGCACGTAGAGCCGATCCATGACGATGCCGACCAGCTTGAGCGTATCGTTGCCGGTCGCCGCGAACATCGCCGCCTTCTTGGCGTCATTGAACGCGACCTCCCAGCGTCCTGAACTGTCGTGATCTCGGACCGCGCGCCAGAACGGTTCGAACAGGTAGCGGTTGTCGACGAGCGTGCGGATCGGACCGGTGTAGCGCTGGAACAGCAACAGGTGGATGCGCTTGCCGCCATCGATCGACAGCAGCTTCTCGAAGAACTGACGTACTAGGTCGCGCTCGCTCTGCTCGTGACCGAACGCGCGGGCATAGGCGGCGTTGAACGCGATCCACAGCAGCACGAAGCGCACGTCCGGATCGTCCTTCGATTGCTCCGATCGCGCCAGCCAGCTGATCGCCCGATGCACGCGAATGCGAAAGCTTTCGGGTTCGACGTGCAGCAGCGGTTCGAGCTTCGACTTGAGTTGGGCGGCGTCCATTCCAGTCTTCAGCAGTTCGTGAGAGGGCATTGAAGGCGCCCTGATCCAAGCGTTGCCGATCTTAGCCGGAGCCGCTCAGGCAAGTCTCGAGCGCTGCGATTGCACGGCATGACAATGCGAGGCAAGCAGTGCGGCTGGATCATCGAGGAATCATCGGACATGCCCCAGCTCAGCAGTGGTCGTCACGTCGCCTTGGCCGCGAGTCCCTATCTGCATGCCGTGGCCTCAGAGAACGACGAGTCGAAGTATTTCGCCATCGTTGCCCATCGAATTCACGCCGGCACGTCTGACGCACTGCGCGATCATCTGGTGACCCAGCCTCGACTCATTCGCGCTGATCACCGACGAGCCGCCAGCCGAAGTCG
>DATMVT010000116.1:0-9684 GCA_035562895.1 Patescibacteria group bacterium
CTCGAAGGCGACAACGCCTGAAGCGTTCGCGATGAATCCGCACTGGACGCCGATCGCGTTGCTGATTGCCTCGAACGTGTTCATGACGTTCGCCTGGTACGGACATCTGAAATACAAGGCGCATCCGCTGTGGATCGTGATCCTGGCGAGCTGGGGCATCGCCTTCTTCGAATACGTCCTGCAGGTGCCGGCAAACCGCTATGGCCATGCCGTGTATTCGGCGGCGCAACTGAAGACCATCCAGGAAGTCGTTTCGCTGAGCGTGTTCGTCGTGTTCGCGGTCTGGTTCCTCGACGAACCGCTGCGCTGGAACCACCTCGTCGGCTTTGCGCTGATCGCGACCGGCGCGGCCTTCGTGTTCGCGCGCTGAGCCCGTCGCTCAGCGCAGCGACATCACGGCGCCGGCGCCCGCGTTGAGCAGCAGGATCGCGGCGGGAAGGATCGTCAGGCCGAAGCCGAGGCCGCGCGATTTCGGGTCGCGCACGTAGCTGTGCAGGTACAACTGGCGTCCGACCAGATAGACCGCGCCCAACGCCGCCGAGATCCAGTCGGCGCCGAAGCCGTAGTTTGCCGACAGGAACAAGGCCGGCAGGAGCACGACGATCTGCTCCATCGTGTTGTAGTGGACGCGGTAGTAGCGCTCGAACACCTCGTGCCCGGTCGTGGCGGGGGCGTTCACGCCGAACTGGCCGCGCGCGCGCCCGACCAGAGCGCCGAAAGCGGAAAACTGCAGCAAGGCAAGCACGGCGACAAGGACAACCCAGGGCATGAGGACTCCGGTCAGAAGGGAATGCGGCCGATGAGGACGTCGCGGAACATCACCCAGTCGCCGGCGAAACTGTAGAAGGGATAACGAAACGTGGCCGGGCGATTCTTCTCGAAGAAGAAGTGCCCGACCCAGGCGAAACCATAGCCGACCACCGGCAGCGCCAACAGCGCCCAAGGCGACAGGACACGGGCGACGACCGCCACGACGATCGCGATGACGAGCGTGCTGCCGATGACATGCAGGCGGCGGCAGACGCGATTCGAATGTTCGCCGAGATAGAACGGATAGAACTCGGAAAAGCTGGCGTAGCGCTGGGTGGCGTCCATGGTCGCTAGCCTTGCGCGATTCGCGATGTGTCGCAAGTCATCGTCAACGCGGCGTCGGCGACGGCGTTGTGGTGAATACGCACAGACCGTGCGCAATCACCGGAGTCCGCCATGACGATCTCGTTCAAATCCCTGATGCTCGGAGCCGCGCTCGCGCTCGGCAGCGCCTGGCTGCTGCCGGTGGCCGCACACGCGCCTCGCGGCGACGACCCGCACCGGATGCAAAGCGGCCCGATGGCCAAGGCACGTCTCGCGCGCGCCGCCCGCGCGCATCCCGAACTTGCGGTCGCGATCGACTTTCGTCGCCTGGAAATGGTCTATCGCCGGCAGGGCGACGAGACCGCGATCGTCGCGATGTACCAAGACCTGCTCACGCGCACCGAGCAGCCTAAGCTGCGCGAATTCGCGCAACGCCGCCTGCGGCACGCCGAGCGCGTCGCGCACCCGGAACAGACGATCGCGGAACTGCGCGCCCGCATCGACGAAAAACTCGCGAAGGCGCGCTGATCGAACCGGTCAGTTCAACGGACCTTGCTCGAAACCGTCGCCGAACAAACCTGATCCGTCCGTGTCGGTGGCGGTGTTGTTGCCCTCGTCCGGGTCGCCGACGTCGACGGGCGGCGTCAAAGTCACCGTGTTCGACACGCCGGACTCGGCCGTGGCCAGCACCGGCACCGTCAGGGTGATCGTCACGCTGCTGCCGGCGGGCAGGTCGAGCGGCAGGTCGACGATGTTGCCGGTGCCGCTTTCGGGTGCGCAGATGCCGGCAGGGGCGCAACTCCAGTCGGCGTTCGCCACGTCGAACTGCGCAGGGTTCAGCGTGTCGTTGACGAGCAAGCCATCGGCATCGGCGCCGCCGACCGGATTGGTCACCACGATCGTGTAAGTGGTGTCCAGTCCGGATTGCACGAAGTTCGTGCCGTTCGACTTGGTGACCGAGAAATCCGCCGCCGGCAGGACGTCGTGGACGTGAGCCGCTGCGGTCAGGGCCGAGTTGTGGTTGGCGTCGCCGCCGTAGAACGCCGTGAGGTTGTTCACGCCCAGGGCCAGCGTGCTGGTGACGTGCGTGGCAACGCCGCCGGCCAGGGTCGGAGCCGCGAAGGGCGTGCCGTCATCCAGCAGGGTGATGCTGCCGCCAGGATTGAGGCCGCCGGACAGGGTCGCGGTGATGGTCACGTTTTCGCCGAACAGCGACGGATTCGGACTCGATGCGAGACCCAGGGTCGGTGTCGCCTTGTTCACGACATGATCGAGCGCCGTGTCGGTGCTGCCGTCGAAATTCGCGTTCGCGATGAACACCGCCGTGATCGGATGCGCGGTGCCGTTGTCGTGCGCCAGGGTGTCGATCGTCAGCGCCGCCGTCCCTCCCGACAGCGCCACCGTCGCCAGCAAGGCGCCGTCATCGCGGAACTCGACACTGCCGGTCACCGGACTCGCGCCCGGTGCGGCAGTGCTGACGTTCGCCGTGAACGTGACGTCCTGGCCATAGATGCTCGGCGAATTGTTGCTGCCGAGGCTCAGCGACGTCGCGGCCTTGCCGACCGTGAACGCGGTCGCCGAGGAACTGCTCGGCAGATGGGTGCCGTCACCGAGGTAATGGGCGATGACGGAATAGCTGCCGGCATTCGGGACGATCGTCGTCGCCGCCACGCCGCTTCCATTCAGCGGCACCGTCGCAAGCACGATCAGGCCGTTGCGGAATTCGACATTGCCGGTCGGCGTTCCGCCGGAAACCTGCGCGCTCAGCCCGAGCGTGCCGCCGAACGTGGTCGGCACCGGATTGAGGATCTGGAACGTCGTCGTCGGCGTGCCGAGGTGGAACACGTAGGCCGCCCCGGCCTCGTTGATCGCGCCATTCGCGTTGTTCGGCGCGCCGACGATCGCGGCGCCGGGGGACAAGGCCACACCGAAGCCGAAACGAGCGCCGGAAGAGGGGTCGCTGGCGAGGAACTTGTCGGGCTGGGTCCACACGCCGGCACTGCGACGGAACACGTAGATCGAGCCGCGATTCAACGGACTCGACACCGACTCTTCGTCGTAAGCGCCGACCAGGGCGAGGTCGCCGCGCACCGCGACGCTGTGGCCGAACGCATCGCCGGACGCGGCATCGGACGCCGTCAACGCCTGCTGCAGCGTCCAAGTCGCACCACTGCCGGTGTAGACGTAGGCGGCACCGGTGCTGGTCAGACGCCCGGGCTCGCCGACGACCAAGGTGCCGGCGTCGAGCGCCACCGAACGACCGAACCAGCGGTCCGTCGTCAGATCGCCACTGGCTGCGGCCGTCAATCGCAAGCGCTGCGACCAGACCCCGGCGGTGCGCGTGAACACATAGGCGGCACCGGCATTGTCGACATTGCCCTCGACGCCTTCGGCACCGATCGCGAGCGTGTCGCCGGACACCGCGACTGCGGCGCCGAACTGATCATCTTCGAGCCGGTCGGACGCCGACAATCGTCCCTGCTCGGTCCAGGTCGCACCGGAACCGGTGAACACGTAGACCGTACCGGCGTTGAACGTGCTGCCCACGTCATCCAGCGGCGAACCGACTGCCAGCGTGTTGCCGGCCATCGTCAGCGACCAGCCGAATCGGTCACTGCCACTGGTTTCGCTTCCCGCCAGCTTCGCCTGCTGGGTCCAGGTCACGCCGGAACGCGTGAACACGTAGACCGCACCGGCACCGGCCAGCGTGTTGTCGTCGCTCGGTGCACCGACCGCCACGGTCTCGCCGACGATGGCCACGGCGCGGCCGAACGAAGCCGACTCCGACAGCGCGGCCGGCGCCAGCTTCTGCTGCTGCGCCCAGGTCGCGCCGCTGCGCAAGTAGATGTAGGCCGCACCGGCGTCGAGATTGGCACCGTCTTTCTGGTACGCACCGACGATGGCGGTATTGCCGTCGATGGCGACGCTGTAGCCGAGATGATCCTGTGCAGCCGGGTCGTTGGCGACCAGCTTGGCACTCTCGTTGATGTCCGCCAGCACCGCCTTGGCCAGTCCGATCGGGACCGACTTGAGCGATGCCGGCAACGCCGTCGTGCGCTCCGGGTAAGGCCGGTCGAGCGACGTGGTCTGCGCCGCGAACACCCCGCTCGTCATCGAGGCCAGCGCGGCCCAGAGCATCATTCGTTTGAACATTTCTCACTCCGAATTTGCGAACAGCTTCGGGTGTCTGTGCACCCTGTCCTGCCTGATCCGTGGCAATGCACGGCGCATGAGGCCGCAGTGTAGTCGTGCCGTCGTTCGAATTTCGTTTTGCCGGTCACGGCGCGGGCGCCTGTTACGCGACGTTCAGCGAGTCGATTCATCGCGCTTGGCGTCATCCCAGAACCGCGACTGCGTTGCCAGATCGAGCGCCGACAGCGTCGTCCGGTGCCGATCGGCCGCCATGTCTTCCATCGCGCGGAAGCGCCGCTCGAACTTGGCATTGGCATGACGCAGCGCCGCCGACGGATCGACACCGGCGTGGCGCGCCAGATTGACCGCGACGAACAACACGTCGCCGACCTCATCGAGCAGCCGCTGCGGGTCCGCACCCTGCGCGAATTCCGCGCGCACTTCCTCGACTTCCTCGTGCAACTTGTCGAGCACCGGCTGCACGTCCGGCCACTCGAAACCGACCGCGGCCGCGCGCTTCTGCAACTTCAGCGCCCGCATCCATTCCGGCAGGCCGGCGGCGACACCTGCGAGAGCGCTTTGATCCGCTCGCCCTTCCTTCTCGCGACGCTTGTGTTCCTCCCAGGCGCGCGTCTGCGCCGCCGCATCCTCGACGACGGCATCGCCGAACACGTGCGGGTGGCGCCGGACCATCTTGTCGCAGATGCCCTCGACCACGTCATCGAACGCGAAACTGCCCTCCTCTTCGGCCATCCTGGCGTGGAAGACGACCTGGAGCAGCAGATCCCCCAGTTCCTCGCGCAGATCGGCACGATCGCCGCGATCGATGGCGTCGGCGACCTCGTAAGCCTCTTCGATCGTGTACGGCGCCACCGACGCGAAATCCTGCTGCACGTCCCACGGGCAACCGCCCTTCGGGTCACGCAACTTCGCCATGATCGCGCGCAGTCGCTCGATCGGCGTCGTGCTCATGCCAACGCTCCGAACACCTGCGCGCGTTGCCCGGGATCGAGCGCACCGAAGGCGACGAAGTCGGGATTGAGGATGCTGTCGCGCCGGTTGTAGCGCAGCGGCGCGCCGTGCAAGTCGAGCACGGCACCGCCGGCTTCCTCGACGATGCATTGCCCGGCCGCGGTATCCCATTCGCTGGTCGGACCGAAGCGCAAGTACAGATCAGCCGCCGCTTCGGCGATCAAGCCGAACTTCAGTGCCGAACCCATCGGACGATGTTCGTTCGGCCCGAGTTTCGCCAGCACCGAATCGCTGCGCGCATCGCCATGCGAGCGACTGCCGGCGACGCGCCACGCCGCGCCCGGGACCGCGGCCTGAATCGTGCGCGTCGAACCATCGGCCTCGGCCACGAACGCGCCCAGCCCGCGCGCGGCATAGTGACAGCGCCCGGTCACCGGCGCGTGGACGAGGCCGATCACCGGCGCGCCGTCGTCGATCAACGCGATGCAGATGCAGAACTCGCCGTTGCGCTTGACGAATTCGCGCGTGCCGTCGAGCGGGTCGACGCACCAGTAGCGCGACCAGCCGCGGCGCACGCTGACATCGAGATCGGCGCATTCCTCGGACAGCACCGGGATGTCCGGCGTCAACGCGCGCAGGCCGTCGACGAGAAGGCGGTGCGAAGCGAGATCGGCCGCAGTCAGCGGCGAGCGATCTTCCTTGCGCGTGACGTCGAAGTCCTGCTCGTACACGGCCATGATCGCGGCGGCCGCATCCTTCGCGAGCGCGCGCAATGCGGGCAGCCATTCGGACAACGCCGGCGTCATGCGCCGCTCCCGCGTCGCGCCAACACTTCGCGCGCCATGAACAGCGCGGCGATCGAGCGGCCTTCGGTCACGTCCTCGCGCTGCACCAGTTCGTGCAAGCGATCGAGTCGCCAAGGCACGACTTCGAGCGCTTCGGGTTCGTCACCTTCGAGCTTTTCCGGATACAGGTCTTCAGCGAGCACGACATGGGTGACGTGGGCCATGTAGGTCGGCGCCAGCGAGAGCGTGCGCAGGATGCTGAGCTGGCGCGCGCCGACCCCCACTTCCTCCTTCAATTCGCGGTTCGCGCCTTCGAGCACGTCCTCGCCGCGCTCCAGCCGCCCTTTCGGCAGGCCGAGTTCGTAGGCATGCAGGCCGCAGACGTACTCGCGGATCAGCAGCACGGTCTCGGGATCACGCATCGGCACGATGATCACCGCGCCGCGACCGGAGCCGGGCAGGCGCTCGTAGGTGCGCCTTTCGCCGTTGCTGAATTCGAGATCGATCTGCTCGACCGGGAAGCGCGTGCCTTCGCCGAGCAGGCGGCGGTCATGGATGATCGGAAGCTTCTTCATCCGCGCATTCTAGCGGGCGCGACGTCGAGTCCAGGCTCAGGCCAGACGCGTCCGCAATTCGTCATGCAGGGCCGGCACTGCGGCGAGCACGCTGCGCGTGTCGAGCGTCAGCGCTGCGCCATCGAGCTCGCTGAAGACGGCGCCGGCCTCGCGCACGATCACCGCGAGCGCGGCGATGTCGAGGATATTCACGTCCGACTCGATGACCGCATCGACCGCGCCCCGCGCCAGGTAGTGGTAGTGCAGGAAATCGCCGTAGCCGCGGGTGCGGTTGGCGCCACGCACCAACTCCGCCAGCGCCAGCCAGCGGCGCGCATCGGCGGCCAGGGTCTTGACGTTGCCGAGCGACAACTGCGCATCCGCGAGCGTCGCGGCCGGGCCGATCCGCACGCGCTCGCCGTTCACGAAGGCGCCGCCGCCCAGCCGCGCCCAGGCGCGTTCGCCGAACTGGCCGGCGCTGGACACGCCGAGCACCAGTGCGCCGCGATGCATCAGCGCGATCTGGGTCGAGAACACCGGATAGCCGCGCACGAAGGCCTTGGTGCCATCGATCGGATCGACCAGCCACAGGAAGTCGCTGTCGCCGCTGCGGCCGTATTCCTCGCCGTACACGGCATGGTCCGGATAGGCGGCGCGCAGCACACCGAGGATGGCCAGCTCGGCCTCGCGATCCGCGATCGTGACCGGCGAGGCATCGGCCTTGATCTCGACCTCGAAGCGCGCGCGATAGTGGCGCGCGACCACGACTTCGGCGGCATCGGCGGCCTTCAGCGCCACCGCCAATGCGGCTTCGAGGAATTGCGGCGTGGGCGCGGTCATCAGAACAGTCTCCGCAGCGTGCCTTCGACGCGCAGCAACGAAGCGCCGTCGGGCGTGCGTTCGCCGACGTAGAGCAGGGCTTCGGCCAGCTGCGGGTCGTCGCCACGCACGCCGAGCTTGATCTCGGCACTGAAGCGTTCGCGTTCGATCAGGATGCGGCCATCGGCCGCGAGCGTGCCGCCGCCGTCGCGCACGAGGCCCTCGATCACGCCGTCACGCGGCGTGGAAAAGCTCACGGTGAGATCGGAAAACCGCGCCTCGGCCGCGCCGCTGACCCCGGCGTTGCGCCAGACCAGCACGCCTTCGGCGGCCTGGACCAGGCCGTTGTGCAATTCCAGCGACGCCAGCTTCAGGTTCAGATCGCCGAGCAGCACCAGCGAGGGGATGTCGAGCGCCGGCGCCAGGACGCTGGCCGGAATGCGGGCATCGGCCTGCCGCAACGAGATGTGCTCGCGTCCGGCATCGAACTGCGTCGACGCATTCAGATCGCGCCCGATCAATCCCGCTTCACCGCGGGCATGCAGGCGCAGGGCGGCGCTCGGCTCCAAGGTCCAGCGCAATTCGCCGAGCGGCAAGGCGTATACGCTCACCTGCGTGGCGCGCCCGGCCCACAGGCTGCCCTCGATGCCCTGCAGGCGCAGCGGCTGCAGCTTCGGCTCGGCATAGCGATAGGCCGTGGCTGCGGGCAAGGTCGCCGCGACGATGACCACGAACAGCACGACCAACACGATCAGGGCCAGCATCCAGCCCAGCAACTTCTTCATCATCGACCTCTAGGCGGCTGGATCGACCAGCACGATGCGCGCGTCGACCTGACCCGGCCCGGCCGCGCGTGAAAGGGAGAATTCCTCGGCACGGATGCCGTAATTGTTCTGCAGCCGCTCCAGCCAGCCCGCCATCGCGTCGAACGGTGCCGCTTCCAGCCACACCGACACGCGCCCGGCCGACACCGGCTCGATGCGTTTGAGCACGTTCGCGAGTTGCGCTTCGCGCGCGCTGGCATCGGCCAACGCCAGCAGGGAACGGCCACCGCGATCGAACACCGACGCGGTGCCGGACGACTGCAGCGCCGCCAGCCGTTGCGAGGCCGCCTGCATGTAGACGAGGTCGGCCTCGGCCTGCTTGACGCTGTCGGCGAGATTGCGCCGCGATTGCAGCAGCGGATCGAACCACAGCGCCCAGAACAGCAGGGCCGCGACGATGAGGCCGCCGATCGACAGCATGCGTCGGTCGCGTTCGGACAGGGCCGACCACCAGGCCTTCATCGTGCACCGCCGATGCGCAGGCGACCATCGACGCGGCCCTGGTCGGCGGTGGCGCTTTCGAGCGTCACCGCGACCCCCAACGAACTCGCCAGGCTTTCGCGCAAGGCATCGAGCGCGCCGATGTCCGGCGCATCGATGCGCAGTTCGAGACTGCCGCCGCGATACTCGGCGCCGCTCAGCTGGGCGTTCGTCTGGTTGCCGAGCACCGGCGCCGCACGGGCGAGCAGGGACAGGCCGCTGTCTCCGGCCTCGCCGCCGGCACCGGCCTGCTTCAGCGCGTTGTCCAGCATCAGGCGCGGATTCGGCACGCGCTGCGCCTGCGGGAAGCGTTCACGATAGACCTGCACCATGGCCGCGTTCAGCGCATCGAGCCGCGATTGCAGACGCCAGGCGTCGAGTTGCATCCACAGCGTCTGCGCGAAGACGGCCGCCAAGGCCAGCACCGCCGCCCAGCGCCACCAGCGCAGCGCCCCGGCGCCGCGATGAGCGCCGGCGTAGTCGCCCTGCAGCAGATTCACCGGCGCCGCCAGCGACAGGCCGCGCGCCAGCTCCGGCAACAAGTCATCGATCGATTCCGGCGCGGCGAGATCGGCCGCGCGGGCCATGCGCGGCCACAGCGTCGCGTCGATGGCGACCGCGCGCTCGCGATCCAGTCGCGCGAGCACCCGATCCTCGCTGCGCAATGCACGGCCCTCGACCAGGCAGGCGGCATCGGCATGCACGGCATCGGCGACGATGCCGCGTTGCGCCAGGTCCGACTGGATCGCCGCCAGTTTCGGCCGCGCGATCACCGCGCAGGCCCAGCGACCATCATTCGCGGCGTCGCCCAGCGCCACCTGCACGGTCTCGATCGGCGCGGCCACCTGCTCCTCGGCCGCGAACGCCGCGGCCTTGCGCGCGGCTTCGGGTTTGCGCGCCGGCAAGTCGAGCCCGATGCTGAGCACGTCCTCGGCCGGCACCAGCACCGCGATGCGCGCCGCCTTGTCCAGCACCGCGGCCGCCGGTCGCTGCTCGCGCTGCACGAAGCCGGCCCGCCCGCCCTCGATGCGCAACCACTCCAAC
>DATMVT010000117.1:0-17321 GCA_035562895.1 Patescibacteria group bacterium
CGCTGCGCATCTCGGTGAACCGGGAACTGGACGACATCGAAGCCGGGCTGGAAGGCGCGGCGCAGACATTGAAGGCGGGTGGCCGGCTGGCGGTGATCAGCTTCCATTCGCTCGAGGACCGCATCGTCAAGCGCTTCATGCGCGGCGATGCCGAACGAATGCCGGTGCGACGCGGCTTGCCGCCCGCACCGGAAGCGGCGTTGCGTTTCCGCGTGATCGGCAAGTCCGTGACCGCGGGCGACGCGGAGTTGGCCGTGAATCCGCGCGCTCGCAGCGCGGTGTTGCGGGTGGCGGAGCGGGTGCGATGAGGACGCGCTCCGTGGTGGTGGCGATGTTGCTGGCGGCTTGCGTGGCCAGCGGCATCAGTGTCGTGGGTGCCCGGCAGCAAGCCCGGCACGCGTTCATCGAGCTCTCGAAGCTCGAGAACGAACGCGACGAATTGAATACGGAGTTTGGGCGACTGCAGCTCGAGCAGGCGACCTGGACCGACACAAATCGACTCGAGCAGATCGCCCGCGGGCAACTGGGCATGGTGTTTCCAGGACCTGCGGAAACCGTGGTGATCAGAAACTGAGGAAGCTGTGGCTGTGAGGGGGATGAAGACTCACGCCAACACCCGGCAGGTCGGTCGACTGCCGGAGTGCCGCCGTGGCCCGTCGTTCGCGACGGGCGCGGATCGTCGCGCGTACCGGGAATCGGGACGCGTGAGCCTGCTGCTGTCTGCGATCCGGATCGAGGGAGGCCTCGATGCGTAACGTCCGCCCGGCCACCGTGATGCCGCGCCTGCGCCTGACCGTGGTGCTGGTGGCGCTCGGCCTGTGCGCTTTCGCGCTGGTCGCGCGGGCATTCCAGATGCAGGTGATGAAGCGCGAGTTCTACCAGGACCAGGGCGACGCGCGCTTCCTGCGCGACATCGAAGTGCCGGCCTCGCGCGGCACCATCACCGACCGCAATGGCGAGCCGCTGGCGATCTCGACGCCGATGGTCTCGCTGTGGCTGCATCCGGAAACCCTGCTCGAAGACCCGACTCGCGTCGCGCGTCTGGCGCAGGCGATGAAGCTCGACGCGACCGTGCTCGGTGCACGCATCCGCGAACGCAAGTCGCGCGAATTCATGTACCTCGCGCGGCACCAGCCGCCCGACCAGGCCGAGCGTGTGCTGGCGCTGAAGATCCCCGGGGTGCATGGTCAGCGCGAATACCGTCGCTTCTATCCGGGCGGAGAAGTGTTCGCGCACGTGCTCGGCGTCACCGATGTCGATGACGCTGGCCAGGAAGGCCTGGAGCTCGCCTACGACGCGCTGTTGGTGGCCACGCCCGGCGTCAAGCGGGTGATCAAGAACCGCCGCGGCGAAATCGTCGAGAACGTCGAGGAAGTGCGCGCGGCCTTGCCGGGCCAGACGCTGAAACTCACGCTCGACCGTCGCATCCAGTACCTCGCCTATCGCGAACTCAAGGCGGCGATGTTCGAGCATTCGGCATCGAGCGGGTCGATGGTGATCCTCGACATTCCGAGCGGCGACGTGCTGGCGATGGTGAACTATCCGTCGTTCAATCCGAATGCGCGCAACAACGGCGATATCGCAGCGCGCCGCAATCGCGCCGTCACCGACCTGTTCGAACCGGGGTCGGTGATGAAGGCGTTCACCGTCGCGGCGGGTCTGGAGAGCGGCAAGTTCCGGGCGGACACGATCATCGACACCTATCCGGGCACGCTGCAGGTGCGTAACCACCTGGTGCGCGACATCCGCAATTTCGGGCAGCTCGACCTCGGCGGCCTGCTGATGAAGTCGAGCAATGTCGCCGCGACCAAGATCGCGCTGGAACTCGACAACGATCATCTGTACGACGTCTTCCACCGCTTCGGCTTCGGGCAGTCGACGGACAGCGGGTTCCCCGGTGAATCGATCGGCACCTTGCCGGACCCGGGTGGTTGGGGGCAGGTCGAGAAAGCGACGCTGTCCTATGGCTACGGCCTGTCGGTGAACGCACTGCAACTCACGCGTGCCTATGCCGCGCTGGCCGACCAGGGCCGATTGCGTGCGCCGCGATTCCTGGCCATGGCGCCGATGGCCGAGCCGCGCACCTTGCTCGACCCGGAGATCTCGCAGTCGCTGCTGGCGATGCTGGAGACGGTGACCGGGCCGGGTGGCAGCGCGACCAAGGCGGCGGTGCCGAACTATCGCGTCGCCGGCAAGACCGGCACCGCCCGTCGCGCCGTCGCCGGCGGCTACGAAGGTCGCTACGTGAGCGTGTTCGGTGGCGTGATTCCGGTCAGCCACCCGCGTCTCGCGGCGGTGGTCGTGGTCAATGACCCACGTGGCGGCGCCTACTACGGTGGGCTCGTCGCGGCGCCGGTGTTCGGTGCGGTCATGGACGACGCGATGCGCCTGCTGAACGTGCCGCCCGACCACCTGCAGCCGCAGTTGCTGGCCGAGCACGTGCCGACGCCGGCGCAATTCGCCGAGGGCGTGATGCCATGAGCTTGCGCCTGTCCGCCCTGTTGCGCGACCACATCGAGATCGATCCACGCCTCGATCGCGAGATCGCCGAACTGTCGATGGACTCGAAGTCGATCGGCAGCGGTGCCGCGTTCATCGCCCTGCGTGGCACGCAGCGACACGGCATCGAATTTGCCGCCGAAGCGGTCGCGCGCGGTGCGGCGATCGTGCTCGCGGAATCGCCGCTGCCGGACATCGTGCAGCTTGATGTGCCGGTGGTGGTGATCAACGACTTGCGCGCACGGCTGGGCGGCATCGCGGCGCGCTTCTACGGAACGCAGGGCGGCCGCCCGTCCGTGATCGGCGTCACCGGCACCAATGGCAAGACCTCGAGCGTGCAGATGTTGGCGCAGGCACTGACCGAGGCGGGTGAGTCGAGCGGCACCATCGGCACGCTGGGCATCGGGCTGCACGGGCGGCTCGAGGCCGGCGAACGCACGACGCCGGACGTGATCGCCGTCCATCGCGCGATTGCACGGATGCGCGCCGAGGGTGCGTTGACCGTGGCGATGGAAGTGACCTCGCATGCGCTCGCGCAGGGACGCGTCGACGGCATCGAGTTCGACGTCGCGGTGTTCACCAACCTCACGCGCGACCACCTCGACTTCCATGGCAGCATGGACGCCTACGGCGCGACCAAGGCGCGACTGTTCGCGTGGTCGACGTTGCAGGTCGCGGTCATCAACGTCGACGACGACTTCGGCGCGCGCCTGGCCGCACAGGTGCGTGCAGGCGTGCGCGTGATCCGCACCGGTCTGCAGCGCCAGGACGTCGAGATCCACGCCAGCGACGTGCGCGCCGATGCCACCGGCCTGCGCTTCACGCTCTGGATCGAAGCCGAGCGGCACGCGGTGGCGACACGATTGATCGGGCGCTTCAACGTCTCGAATTTGCTCGGTGTCGCCGGCGTGCTGCATGCGCGCGGCTGGACCGGCGCACACATCGCGCAAGCACTTGCCGCGCTCGATCCGGTGCCGGGGCGCATGAGCCGCCTGGGCGGCAATGGCCGTCAGCCGCTGGTCATCGTCGACTATGCGCACACGCCGGACGCGCTCGACAAGGCGTTGTCGACGCTGCGCGAGCACGCCGAGGCGCGCCTGATCGTGGTGTTCGGATGCGGCGGCGAACGCGATGCCGGGAAGCGGCCGCAGATGGCGGCAATGGCCGAACAGAAGGCCGATGTCGTGTTCGTCACCGACGACAATCCGCGCTGCGAAGACGGCGATGCCATCGTCGCCGACATCCGCGCCGGATTTGCACGACCCGAGGCCGTCCAGGTCGAGCGCGACCGCGCTCGCGCCATCGCCCGCGCGATCGGCATCGCGGCCGCCAACGACGTCGTGCTGATCGCAGGAAAGGGTCACGAGCCCTACCAGGAGATCGATGGCGTCCAGCATCCGTTCGACGATCTCCAGATCGCGGCCGCGGTGTTGAAGGAGGCCGCATGATCCGCATGTCGCTCGCCGAGCTTTCGGCGTCGATCGGCGCGCGTCTGCTCGGCGACGAGCGTTCGTTTGCCGGCGTCGGTGCCGATTCGCGCACGATCGAAGCCGGGCAATTGTTCGTTGCGCTGCGCGGCGAACGGGTCGATGGCCACGACTACGTCGCCGCGGTGGCCGAGCGCGGCGCGGCGGCTGCCGTCGTCGAGCACCCGATCGATGCCAGGTTGCCGCAGCTGGTGGTTGACCATGCCGAGCGCGCGCTCGGCGAGACCGCCCGAGTCTGGCGCGCGCGCTGCCGTGCGCAGGTCGTCGGCATCACCGGTTCGAACGGCAAGACCACGTTGAAGTCACTGACGCATTCGATCCTGTCGCGCGCCGGTCGCTGCCATGTCAATCCGGGCAACCTCAACAACGAAATCGGCCTGCCGTTGTCGTTGTGCGCACTCGACGCGCAGGCGGACCACGCGGTCTGCGAAATGGGTGCCGGCAAGCCGGGTGACATCGCCTACCTCGCACGCATTGCCGCGCCGCAGATCGCGGTCGTCAACAATGTCGGCGCCGCGCATCTGGAGCGGATGGGCAACGTCCGTGGTGTCGCTGAAACCAAGGGCGCGATCTACGCGGCGCTGCCTTCCGACGGCGTGGCCGTGATCAACGCCGAAGACGACTTTGCCGACTATTTCCGCAGCCTTGCCGGCAAGCGCGCGCAGATCTCGTTCGCGCTCGATCGCGACGCCGACGTGCGTGGCCGGATCCTTGACGACGATGCGTCGTCGCAGCGTCTCGGGATCGACACCAAGGCCGGAAGCTTCAGCGTGAGCCTGGCCTTGCCGGGACGCCACAATGCCCTGAATGCGCTCGCGGCCACGGCACTCGCGTTGGCAGCGGGTGCATCGCTCGAGCATGTGCGGCTCGGACTGGCATCGACGGGCGCCGTCCGCGGCCGTCTGGTACGCACGTCGCTCGCGAACGGCGCGACCCTGATCGATGACAGCTACAACGCCAATCCGGCCTCGATGCGAGCCGCGATCGACACCCTGTGCGCGCAACCGGCGCCACGATGGCTGGTCATCGGCGACATGAAGGAACTCGGTGCGGACGCGGCCGAACTGCATCGCGGCATCGGTGCCTATGCCCGCGAGCGCGGCATCGAGTGTCTCTACGCCACCGGCGAACTGTCGCGCCATGCTGGCGCCGGTTTCGGCGCGACCGCACGCCATTTCGAGCGTCAGCAAGACCTCGTCGATGCCTTGCGCGCCGACTTGGCGCCGGGCGTGACGGCATTGATCAAGGGGTCGCGCTCGTCGGCGATGGACCGCGTCGTGCGCGCGATCGTCGCGGACACCGAATCGGGAGACAGCCATGCTGCTTGAGTTGTTCCAGTGGCTGAAACCGCACTTCAGCGGCTTCAATCTGTTCGGCTACCTCACGTTGCGCGCCATTCTCGCGGCGATCACGGCGCTGGCGGTGTCGCTGCTGATCGGTCCGCCGATGATCCGCAAGCTGGCTGCCTACAAAGTCGGGCAGACCATCCGCGACGATGGCCCGCAATCGCATTTCTCGAAGGCCGGCACGCCGACGATGGGCGGGACGCTGATCCTGTTCGCGGTCGCCGCCGCGACCCTGCTGTGGGCCGATCTGCGCAATCGCTACATCTGGGTCCTGCTGTTCGTGCTGCTCAGCTTCGGCCTGATCGGTTTCATCGACGACTACAAGAAGCTGGTGCTGAAGGACAGTCGCGGCCTGATCGCGCGCTACAAGTACGCGCTGCAGTCGCTGTTCGGGCTGATCGCCGCCTTGTGGCTGTACTGGACCGCCGACGTGCCGGCGGCGACGACGCTGTACCTGCCGATCCTGAAGGACTTCGCCTGGCCGATGGGGATCGGCTTCGTCATCGTCGCCTACTTCTGGATCGTCGGTTTCTCCAATGCCGTGAACTTGACCGATGGCCTCGACGGTCTGGCGATCATGCCGACCGTGCTCGTCTCTGCCGGACTGGGCGTGTTCGCCTACGTCGCCGGTCACAGCGTGTTCGCGAACTATCTCGGCATCGCCTCGATTCCGGGTGCCGGAGAAATCGCGATCTTCTGCGCCGCGCTTGGCGGCGCCGGACTCGGCTTCCTGTGGTTCAACACCTATCCCGCGCAGGTGTTCATGGGCGATGTCGGCGCGCTCTCGGTCGGTGCCGCGCTCGGTGCGGTCGCCATCATCACGCGCCAGGAACTGGTGTTGGTGCTGATGGGCGGCGTGTTCGTCATCGAGACCCTGTCGGTGATGATCCAGGTGGCGTCGTTCAAGCTGACCGGCAAGCGGGTGTTCCGGATGGCGCCGATCCACCACCACTTCGAGCTCAAGGGCTGGCCGGAGCCGCGCGTGATCGTGCGCTTCTGGATCATCTCGGTGGTGCTCGTCCTGCTCGGTCTCGCGACCTTGAAGGTGCGCTGAGCATGCGCTTCCTGACCATGCCCCTGCAGGCGCTTCGCCGCGACGACATCCCGGGTCGGTACGACCGCTGGATGTTTTCGGCGGCCCTGGTGCTCGCGCTGTTCGGCGTGGTCATGGTCGCGTCGAGTTCGATCGCGATCTCGGAGAGCGAGGGCGGCACGCCCTACTACTACCTGATCAAGCACCTGATCTTCCTGGCCATGGGTGCGGTCCTCGCGGTCGGTTTCGCGCTGACGCCGCTGGCCTGGATCGAACGCCATGCGCGCCTGTTCCTGCTGCTCGCGGTGCTGCTGCTGGTGGCCGTGTTCCTGCCCGGCATCGGCGTGCGCGTGAATGGTGCGAAGCGCTGGCTGCGACTCGGAATCTCCAACTTCCAGGCGGTCGAAGCGGTGAAGCTGTTCGTGATCATCTGGCTGGCGAGCTACCTCGTGCGCTTTCGCGGCGAAGTGCAGCACGCCTTCAAGGGCACGATGAAGCCGCTCGGGGTCGCGGCGATCGTCGTCGGGCTGCTGTTGCAGCAGCCGGACTTCGGTTCCGCGACACTCATTCTCGCGATCGTGCTCGGCATGATCTGGCTCGGCGGCGCGCGTGCACGCGACCTGTTCGGCCTGGCGGCGATGACCATGCCGGTCATGGCCTGGGCGGCGTTCAGCGAGTCGTATCGCGTCAAGCGCCTGACCTCGTTCCTCGACCCGTGGAAGGATCCGTTCAACGACGGCTTCCAGTTGACCCAGGCCCTGATCGCCATCGGCCGCGGCGAGTGGTTCGGGGTCGGCCTCGGCGGATCGATCCAGAAGCTGTTCTACCTGCCCGAGGCGCATACCGACTTCATCCTCGCGGTGATCGGCGAAGAACTCGGCCTGTTCGGGGTTTGCCTGGTCGTCGCGCTGTTCGTCGTGCTGTGTGGCCGGATGTTCCTCGTCGGTCGCCGCGCCGAGCAATGCGGTCTCGGATTCGCCGCCTATCTCGCCTACGGCATCGCGGTCTGGCTGTCGGTGCAGGCGACGGTGTCGATCGGCGTGAATCTCGGTCTGCTGCCGACCAAGGGCCTGACCTTGCCGCTGATCTCTTCGGGGGGCTCAAGCCTGCTGATGACCTGCGCGGCGGTCGGTGTCGCGCTGCGCGTGAGCTACGAGTTGACGCGCCACGAAGCGGTGAGTGCGGTCACGCCGGATGCGGGGGTGCGCGATGAGCGCTGAGCGTCCGGTGCTGATCATGGCCGGGGGGACCGGTGGTCACATCTTCCCGGGGCTCGCGGTTGCGCGCGCCTTGCTGGCGCAGTCGGTGCCGGTCGTCTGGCTCGGATCAACGCATGGTCTTGAAAACCAGCTGGTGCCTAAGGCCGGTCTCAGGCTGGAAGCGCTGCGCGTCAGCGCGCTGCGTGGCAAGGGCGCGCTCGCGTTGGTGGCGGCACCATGGCGACTGCTCCGCGCCGTCGTCGATGCGATGGCCGTGTTGCGGCGCCACCAGCCCCGAGCGGTCATCAGTTTTGGCGGCTATGCGGCCGGTCCGGGCGGGCTGGCGGCCTGGCTGACGCGCCGACCGCTGCTCGTGCATGAACAGAACCGATTGCCCGGATTGACCAACAAAGTGTTGTCGAAGTTTGCACGGCGCGTGCTGTGCGGGTTCGCGAACGCATTGCCAAACGGCCTCTGGGTCGGCAATCCGGTGCGCAGCGAAATCTCGGCACTGCCGCCGCCGCGAGAGCGATTCGCCGATCGCGCCGGACTGCGCGTTCTGGTGCTGGGCGGCTCGCAGGGGGCGCGTGCGCTCAATCGCGTGCTGCCGCAGGCCTTCGCACAGCTGCGCGACCTCGACATCACGTTGCGCCACCAGTGCGGGACACGCATGCTCGACGAAGCGCGCGCGGCCTATGCCGAAGCGCAGGTCGAGGCCCGCGTCGAAGCCTTCATCGATGACATGGCGTCAGCGTATGGCGAGGCCGATCTGGTGATCGCGCGCGCCGGCGCGCTGACCCTGGCCGAGCTCTGCGCCGCCGGCGTCGGCGCGATCCTGATCCCGTTCCCGCATGCCGTCGACGACCACCAGACCGCGAACGCGCGCGTGCTGGTCGAGGCCGGTGCGGCGCAACTCGTGCCGGAATCACAACTCGACGCCACCGATCTTGCGTCGCGCATCCGCACCCTGATGACCGACCCGTCGCGATGCCTGGCGATGGCCGAGGCCGCGCGCGCACTGGCCAAGCCGGATGCGGATCGCGTCGTCGCGCAACAGTGCCTGGAGGTGGCGGCATGACCTTGCGACGCATCGGAACACGTCCGGACCTGATGCAGGTGTACCGACGCGTGCATTTCGTCGGCATCGGCGGCACCGGCATGTGCGGCATCGCCGAAGTGCTGCACAACCTCGGTTTCGAAGTCAGCGGCTCCGACCTCGGCGACAACGCGACGACGCGCCGTCTCGCCGCGATGGGCATCCGTGTCGAGCGCGGACACGCGACCGAACACCTCGGCGATGCCGATGCGATGGTGGTCTCGGGTGCCATCAAGTCCGACAACCCGGAATTGCTGGCCGCGAAGGCACGACGCATCCCGGTGGTGCCGCGTGCGGAGATGCTCGGCGAGTTGATGCGCTTCCGTCAGGGCATCGCGGTGGCCGGCACGCATGGCAAGACCACGACCACGAGCCTGATCGCGAGCGTGCTGGCCGAAGGCGGGCTCGATCCGACCTTCGTGATCGGCGGCATGCTCAATTCCGCAGGCACCAATGCGCGCCTCGGCAGCGGCAAGTACCTGGTGGCCGAAGCCGACGAGTCCGATGGCTCGTTCCTGCTGCTGAGCCCGATGCTCGCCGTCATCACCAACATCGACGCCGACCATCTCGAGAACTATGGCGGCGACTTCAACCGCGTGAAGAAGGCCTTTGCCGACTTCCTGCATCGGCTGCCGTTCTACGGGCTCGCGGTGTTGTGCCTGGACGACCCGGAAGTCGCGGCGCTCGCCGCCGAGACGCCGCGCAACGTGATGCGCTACGGCGAGCATCCCGAGGCCGATGTGCGCGCGACCAACATCCGTGCCGGCGGCGGCCGCATGAAGTTCGACCTGTGGCTGCCCGAGCGCAGCGCGCCGGTCGCCGTCGAATTGGCGCTGTCCGGCAGGCACAACGTGTTGAACGCACTGGCCGCGGCCGCGATCGGCTGGGAACTCGGCGTCGAGGATGACGCCATCGTGCGCGCGCTGGCGAAGTTCCGCGGCGTCGGTCGACGTTTCCACTTGCACGGAGAACTCGACGTCGCCGACGGCAAGGCGCTGGTGGTCGACGACTACGGCCACCATCCGCGCGAACTCGCGGCGATCATCGAAGCGGCGCGCGGCGGTTGGCCGGATCGCCGGTTGGTGATGGCGTTCCAGCCGCATCGCTACACGCGCACGCGCGACCTGCTCGACGAATTCGCGGAAGTGCTGTCGACGGTCGATGTGCTGGTGCTGACCGAAGTCTATCCGGCCGGCGAAGCACCGATCGCCGGCGCCGACGGCAAATCGCTGGCGCGTGCCGTGCGTGCGCGCGGCCGCATCGATCCGGTGCTGGTGAAGGGCGCGCGCGATCTGCCCGGCGCACTGGCGCCATTGCTGCGCGACCGCGATTTCGTGCTGATGGCCGGTGCCGGCGACATCGGCGTGGTCGCGCAGGAAGTCGGCACACGTGGACACCTGAAGGAAGGCAAGGCATGACGATCACCGATCCCCGCGCCTTCGGACGCGTCGCCGTCGTGATGGGCGGAAACTCCGCCGAGCGCGAGGTGTCGCTGCGCTCCGGTGCCGGCGTCTTGAGCGCCCTGCGGTCGAACGGCATCGACGCGCATCCGGTCGACGGCATTCCGGCGCTGCTCGATGCACTGCGCGCCGGCCACTACGCGCGCGTGTTCAACATCCTGCATGGCCGTGGTGGTGAAGATGGCGTGCTGCAGGGCGCGCTCGAAGCGCTCGGCGTGCCGTATACCGGCTCGGGCGTGCTCGGGTCGGCGCTCGGCATGGACAAGATCCGCACCAAGCAGGTGTGGCAGACGCTCGGCCTGCCCACCGCGAAGTACGCGGTCATCGACGCGCTGCATCCGCGCTCGGCGCAGTCGATCGTCGACGAGCTCGGCCTGCCGCTGATCGTCAAGCCGTCGCACGAAGGATCGACGGTCGGCATCGCGCGCGCGTTCACGCTGGCCGAACTCGAGGTCGGGATCGATGCCGCACGCCGCCATGATGGCGACATCCTCGTTGAACAATTCATCGAGGGCGATGAGCTCACCGTCAGCATCCTCGGGCGCCAGGTGTTGCCCTCGATCCGCATCGTGCCGGCGAAGGGCTTCTACGACTACGCCGCGAAGTACGTGACCGGCGACACGCAATACATCTGCCCGGGCGCCGAAGGTGAGTCGGAGGCGGAGATGGCGCGGCTGGCACTGATCGCCTTCGATGCGATCGGCTGCTCGGGCTGGGGTCGCATCGACTACATGCGCGATCGCGCCGGTCGACCGTACTTGCTGGAAGTGAATACCGCACCGGGGATGACCGAGCGCTCGTTGGTGCCGAAGGCCGCGGCGCAAGTCGGCATCGACTATCCGACGCTGTGCTGGCGCATTCTGGAGACGTCGTTCGGAGGTGGCATCGGATGAATCCGCGCCTCGCCCGCATGGCCGCATGGATGATCGCGCTCGCGCTGGTCGCGACGCCGATCGTGGCCGCGTTGAATGGCTGGCTCGCCGACGAACGCTGGCCGATTCGTCGCTTGGTGGTGCAGGGCCGCTTCGAGCAGGTCGACGAGGCTGCCGTGCGCGCGGTGGTGGCGCCGCGCGTGCGCGCCGGCTTCTTCGCGGTCGAGCTTGATGCGTTGAAGCTCGCCGTCGAAGCCCTGCCCTGGGTCGAACGTGCCGAAGTGCGCAAGCATTGGCCGGACCGCATCGACGTGCGCGTCGAGGAGCGCGTGCCGATCGCGTTCTGGGGCGAGGATCGACTGCTGAGCCAGCGTGGCGAAGTGTTCGCCGCGGAGTTCGCCCGGGTGTCGCTGGATCTGCCGCGGCTTGCCGGACCGGATGCACGCGCCGGCGAAGTCTGGGCCCTGCATCGCACCTCGCATCGGCAACTGGCCGGAATCGGGATCGACCTCCGGGCGACGCGCATGGACGAGCGCGGCGCCTGGTCGATGTTCGCCGCCGACGGTGCCGAACTGGTGCTCGGCCGCGAACAGACGGCGCTGCGGCTGGATCGTTTCGTCGCTGCGATGGCCCGACTGTCCGCGGCAGAGCGCGGCCGAATCGCGCGTGCCGACTTGCGATTTGCCAACGGATTCGCCGTGGTCTGGCGCGCCATCGAACCCGAACCGGCGGCGCCCGAAGCGCCGTCCACCGAATCGAGGAACCTGCATGAACCGCAAGTCTGACAAGGCGCTGCTCGTCGGCCTCGACATTGGCACGGCCAAGGTCTCGGCGATCGTCGGCGAGTATTCGCCGGACGACGGCGTCGAGGTCATTGGCATCGGCACGGCCGCCTCCAAGGGCCTGAAGCGCGGTGTCGTCGTCGACATCGAATCGACCGTGCAGGCGATCCAGCGCGCCATCGAGGAAGCCGAATTGATGGCCGGCTGCGAGATCCGTTCGGTGTTCGCGTCGATCGCCGGCAGCCACATCCGCTCGCTGAACTCGCAGGGCGTGGTCGCGATCCGCAACCAGGAAGTGATGGACGACGACGTCGAGCGCGTGCTCGACGCCGCGCGCGCGGTCGCGATCCCCGCCGATCAGCGCATCCTGCACGTGCAGGCGCAGGAATACGTGCTCGACGAGCAGGAAGGCATCCGTCACCCGGTCGGCATGATCGGCGTGCGCCTCGAGGCGCGCGTGCACGTCATCACCGGCGCGCAGTCGGCGGCGCAGAACATCAGCAAGTGCGTGTCGCGCGCGGGCCTCAAGGTCGATGACCTGATTCCCTCGCAATTGGCCTCGGCGCAATCGGTGCTGACCCAGGACGAACGCGACCTCGGTGTCTGTCTCGTCGACATCGGCGCCGGCACCACCGACATCGCGGTCTACACGCAGGGCGCGATGCGCCACACCGCCTCGCTCGGCATCGCCGGCGACCAGGTGACGAACGACATCGCGTTCGCGTTCCGCACGCCGACGCCGTTCGCGGAAGAGATCAAGGTCAAGTACGCCTGCGCGCTGGCGCAGCTGGCGCGGCCGGAGGAAACGATCGAAGTCGCGATGGTCGGTGATCGAGCACCACGGCGTTTGCAGCGCCAGTTGCTCGCCGACGTGGTGCAGAAGCGCTACGAGGAAATCTTCGAGATGGTGCAGGCGGAGCTGCGTCGCTCGGGTCTCGAGGAACTGGTGGCCGCCGGCATCGTGCTCACCGGCGGCGGCGCGAAGATGGAAGGCATCGTCGAACTCGCCGAGGAGCTGTTCCACATGCCGGTGCGCGTCGGCGTGCCGCAGTACGTGTCCGGCTTGGGCGATGTCATCAACAACCCGGTGCATGCGACCGGGGTCGGCTTGCTGCTCGCGGGCAGCAAGCATCCGTCGTTGCGCACCCACCAGAGCCCGGCCGGCGAAGCCGTCGGCTCGCTCTGGGAACGATTGCGCAAGTGGGTGTCGGGAGAGTTCTGAAATTGGATGTCGATGCGCCTCGCGCGTCGATGCAGGGATTCCGCAAGACGCGGAAACGGAGCCGGACGGCGATCCGGTCATAACAAAGAAGCAGCACACTGGAGGTAGGGAAATGTTCGAATTCGTCGAAACACCAGCACCAAACGCAGTCATCAAGGTCATCGGCGTGGGCGGCGGCGGCGGCAACGCGGTCGCGCACATGGTCAATGCCGGCGTCGAGGGCGTGGAGTTCATCTGCGCCAATACCGATGCGCAGGCGCTCCGCAATTGTCCGGCCAAGACCACGATCCAGCTCGGCGGCAACGTCACCAAGGGACTCGGTGCCGGCGCCAATCCGGAAGTCGGCAAGCAGGCGGCGATGGAAGATCGCGAACGCATGCGCGAAATCCTGACCGGTGCCGACATGGTCTTCATCACCTGCGGCATGGGTGGCGGCACCGGCACCGGTGCGGCGCCCGTGGTCGCGCAACTGGCGAAGGAAATGGGCATCCTGACCGTCGCGGTCGTGACCAAGCCCTTCCCGTTCGAGGGCCGCAAGCGCCAGCAAATCGCGCTTGCCGGCATCGATGCCCTGTCCCAGTACGTCGACTCGCTGATCACCATTCCGAACGAGAAGCTGCTGTCCGTGCTCGGTCGCGAGACCTCGCTGCTGACCGCGTTCAAGTCGGCCAATGACGTGTTGCTGGGGGCCGTGCAGGGCATCGCCGACCTGATCACCCGTCCGGGCCTGATCAATGTCGACTTCGCCGACGTGCGCACGGTCATGTCGGAAATGGGCATGGCGATGATGGGTACCGGTGTCGCCCGCGGTGACGATCGCGCCACCGCCGCGGCCGAGTTCGCGGTCAACAACAAGCTGCTCGAGGACATCAACCTGTCGGGCGCCTGCGGGATCCTGGTCAATGTCACCGCCGGCATGGACTTGACCATGCACGAGTTCGACGAGATCGGGCGCACCATCTCCGAGTTCGCGGCCGAGGATGCGACCGTGGTCATGGGCACCGTGCTCGACGCCGAGATGCGCGACGAGATCCGGGTCACCGTGGTCGCGACTGGTCTGAACCGCGTCCAGCCTGCCCGCATGACCATCCCGGCGGCACCGATCAAGGAACCGCGCGTGTCCCTGATCGGGGGGCGCTCGCGCCCGATCGACGACTTCCCGCAGCAGGCGCGCATGGTTGCCGGCATGGGTGGACGCGGGGCGGCGACTGCAGCCGTCGCGAATTCGGCGGCGCTTGCCGAGCCGGTGCGGGCTCCGGTGGACGACTACCTCGACATCCCGGCCTTCCTGCGCCGACAGGCGGACTGACGCCACGGCGGCGGCGGGTCGCACCGCCGCAGACGGGATCCTGCCTCCGCCCCCGGTTGTCGCCGCAACCGGGTGGCTCCGTGTCCCGTCCGTGGCGGTGTTTTGTTGCGAAAACGCAACAAACTCGTGTCTTTTCGCTGGCGGCCCGGTTCCAAGGGCCGAAATCGGCGTGCTAAGGTTGCCGAAATATGTCGTCCCTCGGACGAGGCAATCTTACGCATGATCAAGCAACGCACCCTCAAGAACGTCATCCGCGCAACGGGCGTCGGTATTCATACCGGTCAAAAGGTCTATCTGACCTTGCGTCCCGCGGCACCGGATGCCGGCATCGTCTTTCGTCGCGTCGATCTCGCCGAGCCGGTCGAGATCAAGGCCTGTGCCGAAAACGTGGGTGCCACCGCGATGTCGACCACGCTCCTGCGTGACGGCGTGCGCATCTCGACGGTCGAACATCTGCTGTCTGCCATGGCCGGCCTCGGCATCGACAACGCCTATGTCGATGTCAGTGCCTCCGAAGTGCCGATCATGGATGGCAGCGCCGGACCCTTCGTGTTCCTGCTGCAGTCCGCCGGCATCGAAGAGCAGAATGTCGCCAAGCGCTTCATCCGCATCAAGAAATCCGTCACGGTCCGCGATGGCGACAAGTGGGCCCGGTTCGATCCGTTCGACGGCTTCAAGGTCGGCTTCACGATCGATTTCGACCATCCGATCTTCACCCGCAAGACCTCCTCGGCCGAAATCGACTTCTCGACCACGTCGTTCGTGAAGGAAGTCAGCCGCGCCCGCACCTTCGGCTTCATGCGCGACATCGAGATGCTGCGCGAGCGCAATCTCGTCTTGGGCGGCAGCATGGACAACGCGGTCGTGCTGGACGACTACCGCGTGCTCAACGAGGACGGCTTGCGCTACGAGGACGAGTTCGTGAAACACAAGATCCTCGACGCGATCGGGGACCTGTACCTGCTCGGCCACAGCCTGATCGGCGCGTTCTACGGATACAAGTCCGGTCACCAGCTGAACAACCTGCTGCTGCGCACCCTGGTGGCGGACAGCAAGGCGTGGGAAGAAATCACGTTCACCGATTCGGCGGATGCACCGATTTCCTACGCGCATCCGGCGCAGGCGATCTGAGTTTCCGAAAACAGATTTGAATCAAGGCCGCCTCGGGCGGCACGCCGGAGAATCGGCGTTGGAATCATCCAACGGCAAGGGATGCCAAACGCGACAACAGTTCCCGCAGTTCGGGATCGGTCGTCGCGGCCGCTGCGGCACCAAGGTGCTTTGCAGCGGCCGGGGAAAGCGGTTTCGCGGGTGTCTCCGATGGAACGGAGAACTCCGGCACCGTTTTCACCACCAGCTGGGTCAGTGGGTCAGGCCAGAGTGCGGCGGCAAGCGCGAGCAATCGCGACTGTTCCATCCGCAATCGGGCTGCCACCGCAGGCTGGCCGGTGACCAGCACCAGCGCATCCGAGCGCACGTTGGCGACGCAAAACCACGTCGCCCAGGGTTCGGAAAGCTGGCGACGCAACCGGGAGTCGAGTTGTCGCAGGAGTGCGGCGCGCTCGATCAGCGAGTGCAACGAGGGCGACCTTGCCTGACGCGATGCGTCGACGGCATGGACGAGGGCGTTGCGACTCGAATCCGGGGGCTTGGCCATACCGACAGGTTAAACGAATGAACATCATCATTGTCGCAAAACCCGATGCCGGTACCCGCGTCTTCAGTCTGTCCGACAAGCGCGTGCGCACCGCGATCGGCATGATGGCCGGGGTCGTCGTGTTCGGTTTGTTCGCGGTCGGGACCTGGTTCGGCGCCACCTTCATCGGGCCGCGCCACCTGCATGACCAACTCACCGGCACGCGCGATGAACTGGCCCTGCAGCAAGATGAAGTCGAGCGCTTGAACGATGTCGTCAGCCGCGACATGAGCGCGCTGGCCCTGCGACTCGGCCGCATCCAAGCCGAAACGACACGCCTGAACGCGCTGGGCGGCCGACTGGCCAAGCTCGGCAAGCTCGACGACGGCGAATTCAACTTCGGATCCACGCCCGATCTCGGCGGTCCGGAGCACGGCGGTCTGATGATGACCTCGGCGCCGGCGCAGATTTCAACCGAGCTCGGCCGTCTCGAACGCCAGCTGGCATCGCAATCGCGGCAGCTCAGCGTGCTCGAGGAGCTGCTCGCCGATCGTGAACTCGACGACAGCCTGATGCCCTCCGGTACGCCGGTGCGTTCGGGTTACGTGTCGTCGCGCTACGGTTACCGTTCCGACCCGCTGACCGGCGCCCCAGACTTCCATGCCGGCATCGACTTCGACGGCGACTACGGCACCGACATCCTCGCCGTCGGTTCCGGCGTGGTGTCGTTCTCGGGCGTGAAGCCGGGTTATGGCAACACCATCGAGATCGACCACGGCAATGGCTACGTCACCCGCTACGCGCACAATTCGAAGAATCTGGTCGTGGTCGGCGATCCGGTGCGCGATGGCGATGTCGTCGGCAGGGTCGGTTCAACCGGTCGATCGACCGGAACGCATGTACACTTCGAGGTCTGGCGCGACGGTCGCGTCGTCAATCCGAACGAGTTCGTGCGCCAGCCGGGCTGAGCGCGCTTGTAATCGCCGCGACCGACCCCAAACGTGAAGATTCTGTGGGGCCGCCTGCCCGGGCGGCCTTCTCGTTTCCGGATTCCATACCTAAACGCGTTGAGACCATGTTCAATCAGATCCTGACCCGCCTCTTCGGCAGTCGTAACGAACGCCTGCTCAAGGGCTACGAAAAGATCAAGCTGCAGATCAACGCGCTCGAGCCGAAAATGCAGTCGCTGAGCGACGCCGAACTCCAGGCCAAGACGCCGGAATTCAAGGCGCGCATCGACAAGGGCGAAACCCTGGACGCCTTGCTGCCCGAAGCCTTTGCGGTCATGCGCGAAGCCTCGAAGCGTGTCCTCGGCATGCGCCATTACGATGTCCAGTTGGTCGGCGGCATGGTGCTGCATCAGGGCAAGATCGCGGAGAT
>DATMVT010000118.1:0-24094 GCA_035562895.1 Patescibacteria group bacterium
CGCGTTCCGCGAGTTCATCGACCAGAGCGGGCTCAAGGCGCGCATCTTCGCCAAGCTGGCAACGCTCGACATCGAAGACGTCGACGCGCTCGCCCGCGCCGGCGACGAGATCCGTCGCTGGGTCATCGACACCGCGCTCACGCCGCGTCTCGATGCGGCTGTCCGCGAGGCCTATGCGACGCTTTGCGCCGACAACGGTGGCGTGCAAGTCAGCGTCGCCGTGCGTTCCTCGGCGACGGCCGAAGACTTGCCCGACGCGTCGTTCGCCGGGCAGCAGGAGACCTTCCTGAACGTCGTCGGCATCGAGGATGTGTTGCATCGGGTCAAGGAAGTCTTCGCATCGCTCTACAACGACCGTGCCATCGCCTATCGCGTGCACCACGGCTTCAAGCACGAGGACGTGTTCCTTTCTGCCGGCGTGCAGTTGATGGTGCGTTCCGATATCGGTGCCGCCGGCGTGCTGTTCACGCTCGACACCGAGTCCGGCTTCCGCGATGCGGTGTTCGTGACCTCGAGTTACGGGCTCGGCGAAACCGTGGTCCAGGGCGCCGTCAATCCGGACGAGTTCTACGTCTACAAGCCGTCCCTGCGCAATGGCCGCCCCGCCATCTTGCGGCGCCAACTCGGTTCGAAGCAGATCCGCATGGTCTATTCGAGCCAGGCCGGCGAACGCGTGCGCACCGAAGCCACACCGGTCGAGTTGCAGAACCGCTTCTCGATCAGCGACGCCGATGTCCACGAGCTGTCCAGGCAGGCGCTGGTCATCGAACAGCACTACGACCGCCCGATGGACATCGAATGGGCGAAGGACGGCATCACCGGCAAGCTCTATGTCGTCCAGGCACGCCCGGAAACGGTGAAGTCGCGCGGCCGCGCCACGCAACTCGAGCGTTTCCACCTCAGCGGCAAGGGACCGCTGCTGTGCGAGGGTCGATCGATCGGCCACAAGATCGGGGCCGGCAAGGCGCGCGTGATCCACTCGATCAAGGAAATGAACAAGCTGCAGCCGGGGGATGTGCTGGTGGCGGACATGACCGACCCGGATTGGGAGCCGATCATGAAGCGCGCATCGGCGATCGTGACCAATCGCGGCGGCCGCACCTGCCACGCCGCGATCATCGCGCGCGAACTGGGCGTGCCGGCGGTGGTCGGATGCGGCAATGCACTCGACGCGATCCCGGACGGCCATGATGTGACCGTGTCCTGCGCCGAGGGCGACACCGGCTTCATCTACGAAGGCCAGCTGGCCTTCGAACGAATCACCGCCGATCTCGAACAGATGCCGCCAGCGCCGCTCAAGATCATGATGAATGTCGCCAACCCGGAGCGCGCCTTCGACTTCGCGCAGTTGCCGAATGCCGGCGTCGGCCTGGCGCGCCTGGAAATGATCATCAACAGTCACATCGGCGTGCATCCGAAAGCGTTGTTGAACTATGCGCAGCAAGATGCGGCGACGAAGAAGCTGATCGACGCGCGCATGGCCGGTTACGCCGATCCCGTGCAGTTCTACGTCGACCGCCTCGCCGAAGGCATCGCGACCTTGACTGCGGCCTTCGCACCGAACCCGGTGATCGTGCGCCTGTCCGACTTCAAGTCGAACGAATACGCCAACCTGATCGGCGGCAAGCGTTACGAGCCGCACGAAGAGAACCCGATGATCGGATTCCGTGGCGCCAGCCGTTACGTTTCCGCCGACTTTGCCGACTGCTTTGCGCTCGAATGTCGCGCGATGAAGAAGGTGCGCGAAGAGATGGGCCTCGGCAACGCCTGGGTAATGATTCCGTTCGTGCGCACCGTCAGCGAGGCGCGACGCGTGGTCGAGGTGCTGGCCAAGAACGGCCTCGAACGCGGCAAGGACGGGCTGAAACTGATCATGATGTGCGAGGTGCCCTCGAACGCCCTGCTGGCGAACCAGTTCCTCGACCACTTCGACGGCTTCTCGATCGGTTCGAACGACCTGACCCAGCTCACGCTCGGCCTCGATCGCGACTCGGCCCTGATCGCCGACCTGTTCGACGAACGCGACGACGCGGTCAAGGCACTGTTGTCGATGGCGATCAAGGCCTGCCGGGACCGTGGCAAGTACATCGGCATCTGCGGCCAGGGCCCGAGCGACCACCCGGACCTCGCCGAATGGCTGATGGATCAAGGCATCGAATCGGTGTCGCTGAACCCGGATACGGTCGTCGACACCTGGTTGCGGCTGGCGAAGCACCGCAGCGGCTGACGCAACCATGGCGCGCATCGACATCGTGATGACGGCGCGCGAGCGCCACTCCTTGACGTTGCGCGCCATCGACCAGGTCTTCGCGCACACGCCGCCGTCCTTCCGGTTCCACTATCTCGACGTGCAATCGCCGCCGGCGATCCGCGCCGGTCTGGCCGAACGCGCGGCTCGTGGCGACATCGAATGGCACGTGTTCGACGAGCTGTTGTGGCCGCAGGCCGCGCGCCGCCGCATCGTCCCGGCGCTGGACGGCGACTACGTCGTTTTCATCGACAACGACGTCATCGTGGAACCCGGCTGGCTCGATGCTTTGGTCCATTGCGCCGAAGAAACCGGAGCCGGCATCGTCGGCCCGTTGTACCTATGGGGCGACGGCGTGGCGAGGCCGAAGATCCACATGGCCGGCGGTCGCATCGTCGAGCAGCAAGTGCCCGGCGGACGCGTGCTCGACGAATCGCATTTCCTGATCAATGCCGATCCCGAGGCCGAGAAGCTGGCGCGTCGCCGCTGCGATTTCGCCGAGTTCCATTGCATGCTGGTTCGGCGCGAGTTGCTCCAAGGCGGCGAATTGCTCGACCCGGCGATCCGTTGCGTGCACGAGCACATCGACATCGCGCTGGGCGTGCGCGCCCAGGGTGCCGAGATCTGGTTCGAGCCCTCGTCCCGCGTCACCTATCTCGCATTCGCGCCGTTCACGGTCGACGACCTGCAAATCCTGCGATCGCGCTGGGACATGGCCGAAGGCGAAGCGAGCATCGCCGCATTCGCGCACAAGTGGGGCGTGATCGACGACGCGCGTTCGTTCGCCGGTGTCCGCAGCTTTCTCGATCGCCACGTCGCACGGATCGACCCGCTTCGCCCGGGCCGGCACCGGCAAGACGAGCAACGCGCGCCGATGCAGAAACACGAGCTTGCGCAGACCCGCTCCGACTTGCTCGATCTCGCCATGCGTCACGGTTATTCCGGCGGCGACCTGCAATCCCTGTCCGATGCCTGCGCGCGCGCGCAACTGGTGATGAACGCCGGCTACCGGCCGTGCGGTCGCCCCTTCCTCTGCCATCTGATCGGCACCGCCAGCGTGCTCGTGCGCTTCGGTTTCCGCATCGACGTCGTCGCCGCCGGACTGCTGCACGCCGCCTATACCCATTGCCCGCCGTTGAGGGACGGACCGATGGCGGCCATCGCCCAGATCGAATCCATGCTGGGAGGACGCGGCAGCGCGGTCGAACGGCTGGTCCGCGACTACACGTTGCGCGATGCGGAGGTCGGTCGCGTGGCCGCGCACGAGATCGGCGCGATCACGATGCACGATGTCGAGATCCTGATGCTGGTCGCGGCGAACGAGATCGACATGCACCTGAGCGGCGAGATCCGGTTTTCGGGCCGGTCCGACCTCGTCGATCGCGAACGACTCGAACGCATCGCCACCCTGTCTCGAGCGATCGGCGCTCCGGGAATCGGCGAAACCCTGAACCTTGCCCTGGCCGATTCGTGCCCGGTGGCGCGTGCCTGGCAAACCGGTGGGCTGGCCAGCTATCGCATTGGCGGCGGCACGCCGGCGCCGGTCAGCATGCTCAGCGGACTGCCGCGCATCCTCGCGGCGCGCGCACAAGAAGCGCCTTCCAATCTTGACGAGAACCCGCCCGGGCGCTAGCCTTCGAACGCCTGTTTGAAGCGTTCGAGCGAGCCGCCCGAAGCGACTTCCTGGCCCTGCGTTCCCACCGTCGTCCAGGCCAAATCGTGATCAACCCCCACTTCTCGACCAAAGAACGCATCCTCAGTGCGGCAGAAGACCTGTTCGCCAAATCCGGATTCGCCGGCGCATCGCTGCGCCAGGTGACCTCGGCCGCCAACGTCAATCTCGCGGCGGTGAATTATCACTTCGGCTCCAAGGAAAACTTGATCAACGAGTTGTTCAAGCGCCGCCTCGACGATCTGACGGCGGCACGCATGGCGGCCCTCGAGAAGGTCAGGAGCTCGCGCCAACCCACCCTCGAGTCAGTGCTCGAAGCTTTCGTGCAACCCGCGCTGTCGCTGGCCTCGGATCGCGGCGGTTCGTCGTTCGTGCGCCTGCTGGCACGCGCCTTTGCCGAACATGACCAGCGCCTGCGCCGCTTCGTGTCCGACAACTACGGCCACGTGCTCAAGGAATTCGCCAAGGTCATCGCCACCCAGTTGCCGACCCTGTCCAAGGATGCGCTGTACTGGCGCCTGGACTTCGTCAGCGGCGCCTTGACCTATGCGATGTCGGACTTCGGCATGATCAAGAAGCCGGCCGGCACCAGCGACGAACAGCACCGTCGCACCGCCGCCGAACATTTCGTCCGCTTCGCAGCCGCCGGGCTGCGGGCACCGTGATTCCCTCCCCCACCGGAAACTCTCATGACTGACGCAACGCTCCGTATCCGTCGGGCCGCCGTGCTCGGCGCCGGCGTGATGGGCGCGCAGATCGCCGCGCACCTCGCCAATGCCCAAGTCGAAGTCCTGCTGTTCGACCTTCCCGCGAAGGAAGGCGACCCGAACGGGATCGTCAACAAGGCCATCGCCAACCTCGGCAAGCTCAGCCCGACGCCGTTGGCGGTCAAGTCGAAGTCCGGCGAAATCATCGCCGCAAACTACGAGCAGCACCTGCCACTGCTGGCCCATTGCGACCTGGTGATCGAAGCGATCGCCGAACGCATGGACTGGAAACACGATCTGTATCGCAAAATCTTGCCGCACCTGAAGGATGACGCGGTCATCGCCAGCAACACCTCGGGCCTGCCCATCCACAAGCTCGCCGAAGGCCTGCCGGCGGAACGCCACGAGCGCTTCTGCGGCGTGCACTTCTTCAATCCGCCGCGCTACATGCACCTGGTCGAGTTGATTCCGATCCGCGCGACCTCTCCGGCCATTCTCGAAGCACTGGAATCCTTCCTGACCACGACGCTCGGCAAGGGCGTGGTGCGCGCGAAGGACACGCCGAACTTCATCGGCAATCGCATCGGCGTGTTCTCGATGCTGGCGACGATGTACCACACCGAGAAGTTCGGCCTCGGTTTCGATGTCGTCGATGCCCTCACCGGCCCGGCGATCGGGCGGCCGAAGTCGGCGACCTATCGCACCGCCGATGTCGTCGGACTCGACACCATGGCCCATGTCATCAAGACCATGGCCGATACGCTGCCCGACGATCCGTGGCATCCGCACTTCGCGGCGCCGACCTGGCTGAAGGCGTTGATCGAGAAAGGCGCGCTCGGCCAGAAGGCCGGCGCCGGCATCTTCAAGAAAGCCGGCAAGGACATCCAGATGATCGACCTGGCGCAGGGCGCGTACGTCGCCCAGACCGGCAAGATCGTGCCCGAAGTCGAAGCCATCCTGAAGATCAAGAACCCGGCCGAAAAGCTGTCGGCGCTGCGCAATTCGTCGGAACCGCAGGCACAGTTCCTCTGGGCCTGCTTCCGCGACCTGTTCCACTACACCGCATTCCATCTCGAAGCGATCGCCGACAACGCCCGTGATGTCGACTTCGCGATCCGCTGGGGTTACGGCTGGACCCAAGGTCCGTTCGAGACCTGGCAAGCCGCAGGCTGGAAGCAGATCGCCGAGTGGATCCAGGCCGACATCGATGCCGGCAAGTCCATGTCGAATGCAGCGCTGCCGGCCTGGGCGGTCGATCCGACGCGTGCCGGCGTGCATGCCTCGCATGGCTCGTACGCGCCGCGCGACAACACCTATCGCTCGCGCAGCAAGTCAGCGGTCTACCAGCGCCAACTGTTCCCGGATCCGCTGCTCGGTGAACTGCCGCATCCGGGCACGACGGTGTTCGACACCGCCGATGCGCGCATGTGGCACCAGGGCGACGACATCGCCATCCTGAGCTTCAAGACCAAGATGAACACCGTCAGCGGCGGCGTGCTCGATGCCATCCACCGCGCGGTCGACGAAGCCGAACGCGGCTTCAAGGGACTGGTGATCTGGCAGCACGGCGAGCCCTTCAGCGCCGGCGCCGACCTGACCGGCGCGATGGGCGCACTGCAGGCCGGCAAGCTCGCCGAATTCGAAGCGATGATCGACCGCTTCCAACAGACTTCGATGCGCATCAAGCAGTCGCTGGTGCCGGTGGTCTGCGCGGTGCGCGGCATGGCGCTCGGCGGTGGCTGCGAGTTCCAGATGCATTCGGCGCGCACGGTCGCGGCGCTGGAGAGCTACATCGGCCTGGTCGAAGCCGGCGTCGGCCTGTTGCCGGCCGGTGGCGGCCTCAAGGAACTGAGCGTGCGCTGCGCGCAAAAGGCCGAAGGCGGCGACCTGTTCCCGTTCCTGCAGAAGGCGTTCCAGGCGGTGGCGATGGCGACGGTCTCGGGCTCCGCGCTCGAAGCCAAGGAGCTCGGCCTGCTGCGCGCCTCGGACGTGATCGTGTTCAACAGCCATGAACTGCTGTACGTCGCCAAGAACGAAGCACGGGCGTTGGCCGAGTCCGGCTACCGCCCGCCGTTGCCGGCGCGTGCGATCCCGGTCGCCGGCGACACCGGCACCGCGTCGCTGCGCATGATGCTCGTCAACATGCTCGAAGGCCGCTTCATTTCCGAACACGATGCCGAAATCGGTCGTCGCATCGCCGACACGCTCTGCGGCGGCGAGATCGAGCGCGGCTCCGCGGTCGATGAGCAGTGGCTGCTCGACCTCGAACGCAAGCATTTCGTCGCGTTGGCGCAGATGCCGAAGACGCAGGAACGCATCCTGCACACGCTCAAGACCGGCAAGCCGCTGCGCAACTGATCAGGCATTCGGAGAATCCCATGTCCAAGCAAGTCCAGGATTGCTACATCGTCGCCGCGAACCGCACGCCGGTCGGCAAGGCGCCGCGCGGCGTGTTCAAGAACACCCGACCGGATGACCTGCTCGCGCACAGCCTGCGCGGCATTCTCGATCCGCTGCCGCAACTCGACCGCTCGCGCATCGACGACATCATCGTCGGCTGCGCGATGCCGGAAGCCGAGCAAGGCATGAACGTCGCGCGCATCGGCATGCTGCTCGCCGGTCTGCCGAACACGATCGGCGCGATGACCATCAACCGCTTCTGTTCCTCGGGCGTGCAAGCCGTGGCGCTGGCGGCCGATCGCATCCGCCTCGGCGAGGCCGACCTGATGATCGGTGCCGGCACCGAGTCGATGAGCATGATCCCGATGATGGGCCACAAGATCGCGATGAATCCGGCGGTCTACCAGAACGAGAACATCGCCATTGCCTACGGCATGGGCATCACCGCCGAAAAAGTCGCCGAGCAATGGAAAGTCACGCGCGATGCGCAGGACCAGTTCGCGCTCGCCAGTCACCAGAAAGCCGCTGCGGCGATCGCGGCCGGTGAATTCACCGAAATCCTGCCCTATGAGATCGACGATCGTCTGCCTGATCTCGACAAGCGCGACGTGCGCATCGTGCGCAAGTCCATCAAGCACGATGAAGGCCCGCGCGCCGACACCACGCTGGAAGCCCTCGGCGGCCTCAAGACGGTGTTCCGCGCCGGTGGTTCGGTGACCGCCGGCAACAGCTCGCAGATGTCGGATGGCGCCGGCGCGGTGCTGCTCGCCAGCGAAAAGGCGATCAAGGAATTCAACCTGACGCCGCTCGCCCGTTTCGTCTCGTTCGCGGTGGCCGGCGTACCGCCCGAAATCATGGGCATCGGCCCCAAGGCAGCGATCCCGAAGGCCTGCGCCCAGGCCGGCATATCGATGCAGGATCTGGACTGGATCGAACTCAACGAGGCCTTCGCGGCCCAGGCGCTGGCGGTGATCCAGGACCTCGGCCTCGATCCGGGCAAGATCAATCCGTTGGGCGGCGCGATCGCGCTCGGCCATCCGCTTGGCGCGACCGGCGCGATCCGTGTCGCCACGCTGTTGCATGGCCTGAAGCGCCGCCAGCAGAAGTACGGCATGGTCACGATGTGCATCGGCACCGGCATGGGCGCCGCCGGCATCTTCGAACGCGTCTGACGCATGCCGACGCGCAGCGCGGAGCGACGCCGATGAAGCTGGTCGGCGTCGCCATGGTCAAGAACGAGGCCGACATCATCGAGGCCTTCGTTCGCCACAACCTCGGACTGCTCGATCGACTGTTGATCATCGATCACCAGAGCAGCGACGCCACCGTCGCGATCCTGGATGCCCTGCGCGCCGAGGGACTGCCGATCGACCTGATGCGCGACACCGCGATCGCGTTCCGCCAGGGTGATCGCATCGGCGAACTGGCCCGTCAGGCGTTCAATCGCCATCAAGCCGACCATGTCTTCGCGCTCGACGCCGATGAGTTCATCGTCGCACCGTCTCGCGACATCCTCGCTTCGCGACTCGACGGCATCGCCGGCGGCGGGCACGCCTCGTTGCCCTGGCGCAACTTCGTCCCCGAGGACGCGCCTCCCGCCGCCACGCATCCGTTCGCGCGCATTCGCCTGGCGGCGCGCGCCGACGTGCCACCGATGACCAAACTGGTGCTCGGGCGCGCATTCGTCGAACGCGACGAAGCGATCAGCCATGGCAACCACGCGCTGCTCGACCGCGTCGACGGCGAATGGTTGCCGCTGACCGTCCCGCCGACCGTTCCGGGGCTGACGCTGGCGCACCTGCCTTTCCGTTCGATCGAACAATTCATCGCGAAAATCGTGCTGGCCTGGTTCGGCAATCGCCTGCTGCAAGGGCCGGCGGCAAGGCACAGCGATACCAATTGGCATTGGCGCGACCTGTTCGATCGCTACGTGACCGGCGAAACGCCAACCTGGTCGCAGATGCGCGAACACGCGCTGCGCTGCTACTTGATGACACCCGACCCGCAATTGCCGACGCTGCCGCTGGATCGGGCGCAGCTCGAACTCGATCCGATCGAGATCCGCCATGAACTGCGTTACACGCCCCGCGATGCCGTCGATCCGATGCGCCGACTGTCGGTCTGGGTCGAGCAGTTGCTGGATCGACAGATGACCGCAGTGCCCTCAGCGCGCTGATTCGCGCCAATCCTTCACCGCGTCCCGGGCCTGGAACCATGCGTAAGTCGCCTGTGCGGCGATGAATCCGAACGGCTTGCCTGCCCACGGCAGCCCGTAGGACCGGTAGTCCGAAAGTCCATGACGATCGCCGCACAATGCATCGGCGAGCAATTCGCCCGCCGCCGTCGTGGTCGCAACGCCGTGGCCGCCAAACGCCTGCGCGAACCAGAGCCCAGGTTCGAGTTCGCCGATCTGCGGCATCTCGTGCCGGGCGTAACTCATCAGGCCGCTCCAGGCGTAGTCGATCGGTACCGCGCCCAGTTGCGGGAACACCTTCGCGATATCGCGCTGCAGGAGCGCAGAAACCTGGTTCGGCGAACGGTCGCGGATCGAGATCCGTCCGCCCCAGAGCAGCCGCGTGTCCGCCAGCGGCCGGTAGTAGTCGAAGGCGAAGCGAGAATCGTAGACGGCGGCGCGCGTGCCCGGGAACAGCGCGTTCAAGCGATCGCCCAAGGGCGCAGTGGCCACGACATAGGTGGCGATCGGCAGGATCGAGCGGTCGATCGCCGCGTGCAGCCCGGCCAGATAGCCGCCACAGCAGAGCACCACGCGCTCGCAGCGCAGGGCATGACCCGCGCCGGTACGCAGTCGCCAGCCATGGGTCTGCCGCTGCAGTTCGACGATGCGCGTGCGTTCGGCGACGCGGCCACCGTCATCGACGACGGCGCGCGCAAGTCCTCGCGCATATTTGAGCGGATGCAGGTGCAGCGCGTTGCGTTCGAACAGGGCGGCGCTGTAGCGCGGCGAGTCGAGCATGCGACGCAAGGATGCGCCGTCGATCCAGTCCCACTCGGTCCCGAAGCTTCGCTTTAGCACAGCGGCACGATGCTGAAGGACGGTCGGATCACGGAACCAGTTCGCCCAGAGCACGCCCTCATCGACGGCGTCGCAGTCGATGGCATGGTCGCGCAAGCGACGCCGGATCAGGTTCACCGCGGCGATCGATCGCCCGTAGACACGTTGCGCGGCCTCGTCCCCGAGTTGTCGCAACAGGCTGCTTTCGCCCAACGAGTAGCCGCCAAAGACGAATCCGCCATTGCGGCCCGAAGCGCCGAATCCGACCTGCTCGGCCTCGACCACGAGAACATCGGCATCGCCGCGATCGATCAAGCCGCGCGCGGTCGCAAGCCCGGCGTATCCGGCGCCGACGACGATCGTTCGCGCCGACGCATCGCGATCGATCGGGTCATGGCCGGACACCGCGCCAGCGCTGGCTTGGTAATACGTGGAAACGCGCTGGTCGGCTGGGGGCGGCATCGGATCGGCTCGGAGATCTTGGATCAGTGCCACATTCTGCGATACTCCGACGGTCACGTCAGCGAGAGCGCAGCAATGTCCAAGGCCAAGCTCGACCTTCCCACCCTGATGACCGTGGTCGCCGCCGCTGTGCTGCTGGCCGCGGCAGCGACCTACATCGCACGACTCGGCGCGAGCGCGGAACAGGACCTGCCCGGCTTCTTCGCGCAGTTGCGCTGGATCCTACTCGGCACCGCCGCCATCGCCTTCATCGTCGCGGTGTTGCTGGCCAAACGCCTCGATCAGCTCGCGGCGCAGACCGAATCCCAGCGCCGATACCCGCCGGACGGCATCGCTGCGTTGCCGTCTGGGGTGTCCGAACCCTGCGCCGGAGAACCGGCCCTGATGGTCGCCGCGCGCCTGCGCGGCATTTCATTGCTGGTGCTGTGCCTCGGCGTTGGCGCCGGCCTGTCCGGCCTGCTGTTCGCGTTCCGCCTCTGAGGCCTTGCGCGCGCGTTCGCGCAGCAAGTGGCAGCGCAGCATGTCCGAGCGCAGCGCCGCCAGCGCGCTGGCGGCCATCGGTGCCGACAGCAACGATTGCGCATAGCCACGCGGCTCGACTTCGGCGTCGAGGCTCACCGACTTCGCCGCCAGGTCGAGCAGCATCGTCGAACGCGCGTAACCGAAGCCGAGTTGCTTGTCGCCGCGCCGGAAGTCGGGCGCCCAAAGCACCCCTTGGTCGAAACGCAGGCCCTGCGCACCCAGGCGACCGCTGAATTGCGCCGGCACCGGGCCGTCGTCACGTTCGATCACGCCACCCAGATTCAGCACGATCTGGTAGCCGCCGGCATCGCGACTCAGCACCAGCCCGAACTCGGCGCCATCGACCGCCGGATCGGCAAAGGCGAAGCGCAGGGGCGGGCTGTCGCAGCGCGATGGCACCGGCGATGAATCCCGGCCCGAGCCACTGCGCAACGCACGCGCCATCGGCGCATCCGGCGAGGTCAGCCCGTCGCCACACGGGCGCCCCTGGAACACCCATTGCCCGTTCACGTCCTGACAGCGAAAGACGCGGGTCTGCGCCGGAACCTCGCTTGCCGGTACCGTGAACAACATCCACACCAGGATCGCTTTCAGCCTGCACATGGCCCGAGCATGCGATATTCCGCCGCATCCGCCTAGTCGTGGAGTTCCGCATGCCTGCCTTCGTCCTTGCCTTCCTCTCGCGACTGCAATTCCGCAGCCTGTTCCTGATCACGGCCGCGATTTTCGTCATCGACCTGCTGATTCCCGACTTCATCCCGTTCGTCGATGAGTTGTTGCTGGGCGCGATGACCCTGCTGCTGTCGGCATGGAAGCGCCGCGAACCGCGCCCATCGCCACCACCAGTCACGCATGCGCCTGATCGATAGCCACTGTCACCTCGACGCACCCGAGTTCGACGCCGATCGCGACGCCGTGTGTGCACGGGCGGTTGCGGCGGGCGTGGTCGCGCAAGTCATTCCCGCGGTGTCGGCATCGACCTTTCCTGCGCTTGCCGAGCTTTGCCGCGGACGTGACGACCGGTTTGCGGCTTATGGCCTGCACCCGATGTACCTGGATCGACACGTCGACGACGACATCGACGCCGTCCGCGACACGATCGTTCGCGAAGGAGCGGTCGCGATCGGCGAATGCGGTCTCGACTTCTACGTCACCGGACTCGATCCGCAGCGCCAGCGCCTGCTGTTCGACGCCCAGTTGCGCCTGGCCCGGGAACTCGACCTGCCACTGATCCTGCATGCGCGACGCGCGGTCGAGGAAGTGATCCAGCGCCTGCGTCGCATCGGTGGCTTGCGCGGTGTCGTGCACAGTTTCAGCGGCAGCGCCGAACAGGCCCGGCAGCTGTTCGACCTCGGCTTCCATCTCGGCATCGGCGGACCGGTGACCTATGACCGTGCGCAACGATTGCGCGGCATCGTCGCGACGATGCCGATCGCGCACTTGCTGCTCGAATCGGATGCCCCCGACCAGCCCAACGCCAGCGCGCGTGGCGCGCGCAACGAGCCCGCCACGATCGTCGAAGTGGCAGGGGTGATCGCGGACCTGCGCGGCGAGGACATCGCCGAGGTCGCTGCCCGGACGACCGCGAACGCCATTCGCCTGTTTCGACTCGATCAGGCCGGATCGACCGCCTGAGACTGGTCTGCGAGCAACCGATCGAGCGCACGCGCCACCATCGCCATCGCGAACCCGGCGGTGACGTGCATCGCCGCGCCCAGTCCGCCGCCGCAATCGAGCTTGCCGGCCTCGCCCGCTTGCGGCCGCACGCCGCAGACCGAGCCGTCCGCCTGCGGATAGCGCACGTTCTCGAGCGAATACACCGCCTGCACCCCGAAATAGCGCTTGGGTCCGCGCGGAAAGTTGAATTCCTCGCGCAACTTCTTGCGGATCAGCGCGAGCATCGCGTCGTGCTCGGTTTTCGACAGATCGCGCACGGTGATCTTCGTCGGATCGATGCGCCCGCCGGCCGAACCCGAAACGATCAGCGGAATCTTGCGGCGCCGGCAGAACGCGATCAATTCCACCTTGACGCGGAAGGCATCGCAGCAATCCAGCACCAGGGCGTAGCCACGAGCGACTTGTTCGGCCAGGGTCGCCGGCGTCACGAACGCCGCTTCCGCATGGATCTTCAGCCCCGGCGAAATCCGCTGCAGTCGTTCGCGCAGCGCCTCGACCTTGAGCTTGCCGAACTCGCCGTCCAGCGCATGCAATTGCCGGTTCGTGTTCGACACGCAGACTTCATCCGCATCGAACAGGGTCAGCGCGCCGACGCCGCTGCGCGCCAGCGCCTCGGCGACCCAGGAACCGACGCCGCCGACGCCGATCACGGCGACATGGCTGCCCTGCAGGCGCGCCGAGGCGCCACGGCCATACAGGCGATCGATGCCGGCGAATCGTTGCGCTAGGTCCATGGCCATCGGGGTCGAATTCGGGGCGCGCAGCATAGCCGCAGCGCGCGCGGATGAATCGGTCTGGCCCTGTGGCGGCCGCGCCGCTAGGCTTGAAGGACGAATGCGTCTGCGCCGCACGACTGCAGGCCCGCCAAGGATGCCCCGATGAAACTGTTTTCGATGTTCTCCCGTCCGGCCTGGGAAAGTGCCGATGTCGACAAGCGCGCCCGTGCGGTCGCGAGCCAGGCCGATGCGTCGCTGCTCGAACGCCTGCCCGACATTGCCAGGCATGACGCCGACGCCAAGGTGCGCCTGGCCGCAGTCAAGCGCATCGACGACCTGTCATTGCTCGGTGACCGTGCCCGGCTCGACCTGTCGCCCGAGGTGCGCGACGCGGCAGGCGCGCGGTTGCGCCATCTGTTGCTCGACCCGAAAGTCGCGCTCGAGTCGCGCGTGCGCATCGTGCGCGTGCTCGACAACGCCGCGTTGCTGGAGTTGATCGCGACGGACGCGATCGAGACCGACCTGCGCGCGTGTGCGCTGGAACGCGTCCGCCGCCTGCCCTTCCTCGCTGACCGATGCGTCAAGGACCCGGATCCGCAATTGCGCCTGACCCTGCTCGATCGCATCGACGATGCGGGGCAACTGGAACGCATCGCCGAACGCGCGCGCAAGACCGACAAGCAGCTGTCGCGTTTGGCGCGCGAGCGCCTGCAGGCTCTGTTGCTCGCGTCGGATGACACCAGCGCGATCGACTCGCGTGCCCACGAACTCTGCACGCTGCTCGATGCCCTGCTGCGCGCGCGGGGCACGGATGCGCCGGAACGCCTGGCGCAAATCGAAGTCGACTGGAACCGCTTGCCGATCGCCTCCGATGCGCCGATCGCGCGACGATTCCGCGGCCTGGCCGACACGCTGAAGCACATGCTCGATCCGCCGCCGAAGGCTGTCGCTCCACCCGAACCTGCAGCGGAAGCAACCATCGAATCGATCGATCCGCCTGCCACGATCGCGATCACCGAGGTCACGCCCGCGCCCGCAGACCCCGCGATCGCCGAGGCCAAGGCGCAAGCGGCTGCCTTGCGCGAAGCCGAACAGGCGCAACGCCGCCAATGGCGCGATCGCGTCCACACCGCGATCGCGACTTACGCCGCGGCACTGGATGCCGGCAAGTTCCTCGATGCGCGCGCCGCACGCGTGGAACTGCAGCAGATCGATCAGGAATGGCCCAAGGCGCAGTGGGAAGACGCCAAGCGTCTTGCCGAACTGGAAACGCAATTCGCCCGGCTCGAGCACTGGCAACAATGGTCGTTGCGCGACCAGAAGAAGCGTTTGTGTGATGGCGCCGAGGCACTGATCGGCAGCGGCCTGCACCCGGACGCGTTGATCACGCGCGTGCGCGAACTGCAGGGCGAATGGGAGCGCTTGATGGTCGGCGAGGCTCAGGCCGAGGCGAACGATGGCTTGGCGCGCCGCTTTCGCGCATTGATCCATCAATCGGTCGCACCCGCCCGACCCTACCTGGAAAAGCGCAAGGAACTGCGCAGCGAAAAGGGGCGAGCTGTTGCCGAACTCCTCGACAGCGCCGAGTCCGCGCTTGGAAATGCCGAACTGCCGTTGCCGGAACTGCTGGCGTGGCGCAGCAAGTTGAACGAGGCCGGCGCCGAGGTCGCGGATCTGGTCGGGAGTGACCGCCGCGATGCCGGCGCGCGCCGCAAGCGCCTTGCCGACGACGTGCACGCCCGCATCGGTGCGTTCAACGAAGGCGCCAGCGAATCCAAGCAGAAGTTGCTTGCGCAATTGCGCCGCCAACTCGCGAATGCCGATGCGCACGAGCAAGTGAACATCGCGAAATCCGCGATGCCGCAATGGAAGGCGCTGCCGCGTGGGCAGCGCAAGACCGAAGACGCGCAATGGAACGAACTGCGCGCCTTGATCGACCCGGTGTTCGAACGTGACCGCGACGCCAGCCAGCGCGTCCGCGATGAACGCAGTGCCCAGCAACAGGCACTCGCGCAAGTGCTCGAAACCTTCGAAGCGCTGGCCGACGCCGATCTCGGCGCCGACGCCCTGCGGCATCAGGCCAACGACCTGCGCCAGCGCTTCCATGCCCTGGAAGCGCGCGGACGCGACGACGACCTCGCCTTCGAACGCATCCAGGCGCGCATCGACCGCCGCGTCGCCGGGTTGCGGGCGGCGCACGTGCGCGCGCAGCGCCTCCAGCTCCGCGAACAGGCTACGCAATTGGGGCTGATCGAGCAGCGCATCGTCGTTGGCCGCGATCCGTTGGAAGCCGAACGCGATCTCGCGGCATTGAACGAACACGTCGTCGGAAACGAATTGGCGACGCGACTCGCGACCGCACGCGCGGCGCAAGCGGATCCTTTGATCTGCGCGAGCTTGCGCACGGCCATGCAGGACCTCGACGGCCTCGCTGACCTCGCGATTCGTGCCGAGTTCGCGGCCGGACTGCCATCCCCCGACGCATGGCGGGAACAGCGCCGAGCGCACCAATTGGCGCGACTGGCCGAGAAGCTGGGCGGGACATCGGCGCCGAAGCCGGCGGACGAGGCGATGACGCTGTGGCGCCGATGGCTGGCGCTGCCGGGGACGGGCGTCTTTGCGCGCGCCGAATTCGATGCCCGGATCGAGACTGCGATCGCGGCCCTGTTCGACGCGCAATGACGCCAAAGGCGAATTTGATGCAAAAAAAAACACCGGGATCGCTCCCGGTGTTTCTTGATTCAACCCGTTGGGGTTGGGATCAGACCGGCGTGACCTGATCGGCCTGCAGGCCCTTCTGGCCCTGCACGACCTTGAAGCTCACCTTCTGGCCTTCCTGCAGGGTCTTGAAACCCGTGCCCTGGATGGCGCGAAAATGAACGAACACGTCCGGGCCGCTGTCGCGGGCGATGAAGCCGAAGCCCTTGGCTTCGTTGAACCACTTGACGGTACCAACCTGACGATCTGCTGACATTGCGAAAACTCCAATCAATTATTTAGACCAGGCGATCAAAAGGATCACCGACTTGCTGGAAATGCCCAAAACCGAGGGCGATTCGTCACGCAGATCATGGATCAGACTAGGCGAAGCGGCCGCTGGGCGGATGCTCTGAAGAAACACCCGAACAAACTCAGCGGGGACACCCTAACAGAAAATTCCGGCCGTGTGGCCCGTTCGTGAAAAAACCGGTCTCGCGGTTCACGATTCGACTGCCCCGGTGTCCCGCCCGGCCCCCTTCCCGGAATCCGCGATTCAGCGCACCATCGGTATCCCGACAGCGCGGAGGTTTCCATGGCAAGCAGCTTGTTGAAAGACATCAAACTGGCGCTCGGCGAGATTTTCTCGAGCGGCAAAATCGACGAGGACAGGCAGGTGACGCTGCAGGTCGTCTTTGGATTGCTCGGCTATCTCGCGCGTGCCGACAGCATCGTGACCGACGACGAGGCGACGTTCCTGAACAATCTGATGGACGACATGAGCTTGTCGCTCTCGGCGCGCAAGATCGCCGTCGATGCCATGAACCGCGGCAAGGCCCGGCAAATCGACATCGCGGTGGAACTGGAGCGCTTCCTGTCGGTGCATCCGGCCGGTTCGCCGGAAGTTGGAAAGCTATATGAAACGCTGTTGAACCTCGCTGGTTCCGACGGCCGCGTGCGTCCGCGCGAGCGCGAATTCCTCGAGCAGATCACCGCCGGGCTCGGTTTCACGCCGGACATCCTCGATTCGCGCCTCGATGCAATGGCCCGTCGACCGGTCGCATGACGGACCGCACCGACCTCGCCCCGCAGCGTCTCGCGGCCAGCACCGCGCTGGCCGCACGCTTTTACGGTGACTCGAATCTCGCCGTCGTCGAGCGCACGCACATATTCGCGCGGCATTGGCAACTCGTCGCCGGCGTGTCGCAACTGTCCGGCCCGGGCGATCATGTCGTCACCGAGATCGCCGACGTCCCGGTCCTGATCGTGCGTGGCAGCGACGGTGAACTGCGCGGATTCATCAACGTCTGTCGGCATCGCGCCGGCCCGATCGCGACCTGCGACGGTCGTGGCGCGAAGGCCTTGCGTTGCCGATACCACGGCTGGACCTACGGGCTCGACGGCGTACTGAAGGCGGCGACCGAAATGCAGGACGCCGCGGACTTCGACGTCGGTGCGATTCGCCTGGCGCCGGTCGCGGTCGAGGTGTGGCGCGGCCTGGTGTTCGCGGCACTGGATGCCGCGATGCCCCTGTCCGAACTCCTGGCCGGTACCGAAAGGCACCTCGGCGACCGCGATTTTTCGCACTACCAGTTCGAAAAGAAGGTGTCCTACCCCGTTCCCTGCAACTGGAAGGTGTACGCCGACAACTATCTCGAGGGCTACCACGTGCCGCACGTGCACCCCGAGTTGAACAAGCTGCTCGACTATCGCAGCTACGTGACCGAGACCGACCGCTGGCATTCACTGCAGTACAGCCCCATGGAAGGCGTCGACAATTTCTACGGCGACGGCATCGCGCTGTATTTCTACATCTGGCCCAACCTGATGCTGAACATCCTGCCGGACCGGTTGCAGACCAATCGCATCCTCCCCGTCGCGATCGATCGATGCCGCGTCGACTTCGACTTCTTTTATCCGCCCGGCGCATCACCGGAAGCCATCGCTCGCCGCGAGCAGGACCAGCGCTTCAGCGACGCGGTCCAGGCCGAAGATGCCGAGATCTGCGAGCGCGTCCAGCGGGCACTGACCTGCGGCCGGTACGAACCGGGCCGACTCAATCCGAAGCGCGAAAACGCGCTGTTCCATTTCCAGGAGCAACTGCGAGCGGCCTATCGTGAGGCAGGCGTCGTCTGATGCCGGACACCGCCACGAACCGGGTGATGGGCTTCTGGTCGGCGGTCGCGCTGGTCGTCGGCAGCATGATCGGTTCCGGGGTGTTCCTGCTTCCGGCCAGTCTCGCGCCGTTCGGTGCCGCCAGCCTGCTCGGCTGGGGCATCAGCCTGTGCGGGGCCATGTTGCTCGCACTGGTTTATGCGCAGTGGGCACGCGAAGACCCGTTGCCCGGTGGCAGCTTCGCCTACACGCGCGTGGCGTTCGGCGACAGCGCCGGTTTCTTCGTCGCCTGGAGCAACTGGATCTGCATCTGGACCGGCAATGCGGCGCTTGCGGTGGCGTTTGCCGGCGGTGTCAGCGCGCTCGTTCCCGACGTCGCGGCATCGCGGGTCCTGTCGGCGACGGTGGCACTGTCCGCCCTGTGGCTCGCGACCCTGACCAACCTCATCGGCGTCCGCGAATCATCGCGCGCGCAAGTGGCGCTGACGGCGTTGAAGCTGATTCCGATCGCCCTGTTCGCCTTCGTTGCGGTGACCTACGTCGATGTCGCGAATTTCCAGCCGTTCGTGCCCGCCGGCGGCGACCTGTTCGAGATCGCCTGGAGTGGCGCCGCCATCACGTTGTGGGCTTTCCTCGGGCTCGAGGCAGCCACCATTCCCAGCGCGGCGATCAAGGATCCGAAGCGGAACGTCGCGCGCGCCACCCTCGTCGGGACCCTGATCGCGGGCCTGCTGACGATGCTGGCCTGCACCGTCGTCCTGGGCGTGCTGCCGCGCGAACAACTGGCGCAGTCGCCGGCGCCGATGGTCGAGGCCGCTTCACACTTGTTCGGGGCGCCGGCCGGCATGCTGCTCGCGATCACCGCCACAGTCGCCACCTACGGTGCACTGAATGGCTGGGTCATGCTGATGGGCGAACTTCCCGCGCAAGCCGCTCGGGCCGGGCTGTTCCCGGCGTCCTTCGGTGCTCGCGACAGCCGCGGCACACCGCGCACCATGCTGCTGGTCGGCACCGTGCTCGGCAGCGTGTTGATCGGCGCCAACTACAGTCGCAGCCTGGTGAAACTGTTCGAGTTCTCGATCCTGCTGTCGACCGCCACCTCGTTGCTGCCCTATGCCGCGGCGAGTGCCAGCGCGCTGGTCGTCGCCCGCCGGTGGCGCAGCCGCACGGTCACCGGACTCGTCATCGCCGCCTGCGCACTGGCCTACAGCCTGTTTGCCCTGATCGGCACCGGGCGCGAGGCCTTGCTCTGGGGCGGCGTCATGATCGCGGCGGGATGGCCGATCTGGTGGCGGGTACGCGCCCGGCCTCATCGAGTACCGACCGTTCTGCGTTAACATTCTGTCGCATCACCGCCGTCTCGACGCCGAGCCCTGCCGGGTCGCGTTCGACGACGCATCCTGCAGCGCAATGGAGCAGACATGGCACGACGTTCCGAAGGCTGGCCCTGGTGGGCCAAAGGCATCCTGTTGCTGGTCATCGTCCTGGCCTTCGGCTATGTCCGCATTCGCGGCGTGGCATCGGATGCGATGCAATCGCTCAATCTGGTCGGCTGGGCCAGCTTCGATCGCACCTATGTCGACTGGAACGGCGACATCGGCGCGAAGAACGTCCGCATCTGGCCCTGGGACGGCGACGAGCAGACCGATGCGATCACGGCCGAGCGTTTCGTCATCGATACCCCGGGCTGGGGCTGGGTGTTGAAGTCCGCGTTTTCCTTCGGTGGATCGAGCGGCCTGCTCAAGAACCGCGCCGCACGCTGGGCCGCCAAGGCCGCGGAAAAAGCCAACGAAGGCTCGCCGCTGGACGATATTCCGGCGATGCCGCGCATTCATGCGCGACTCGAGAACGTCGTGTTCTCCGATTACGCACACCTCTACCTGTGGGAAGACGATGTCCACGGCCTCGCCAGTGGTGCCGTGTTCGAAAGTGAAGGCTGCGGACAGGACATGTACTGGACCGAAGCTGAACTGGCCGGCGCGATGGCGCTCGGCCAAGGCGGCGTCGACTTCGAACTGGACCTCCACGCGACGGGCAGCGAAAGCATCGCGATGCGCGTCCAACTCGATGCACCGGGTCGATCGTCCTGGCGATATGAAGCGAACTGGCAGGCGCCCCATGAGGGCAACCTGGTGTTGATCGACTGGGAACAGGCCAAACTGCGCGACGAACAATGGACCGTGAAGGACGACGGCTTCGTCGCGGCACGCAATGCCTATTGCGCCGGGCGCGACCAGATCGGCGAAGCCCAGTTCATCGACCGGCACATCGACTACCTGCAGCGTCGACTGCTGAACTGGGGACTGTTCGCGAGCCCGGCGCTGGTCGATCAATACCGCACGTTCGTGAGCACCGGCGGCAATACGCTGACCTGGTCGGCGAAGCCGATCGACCCGGTGTCGCTGGACAAGCTCTACAGCTTTTCGGGCAGCGACATGCTGTGGATGCTCAATGCCCACGTGCGCGTCAACGACCGCCCGGCCACCTCGTTCAAGCTGCACTTCCTCGACGCCGTGCCCTACCCCGACAGCGAGGAAATCGAATCGGCCGCGCGGATTCGCGAACTGGTCGCGCGCACGCTGGCGACCCTGCCCGAGGATGCGCAGTCGACATCGCTGGTCGCGGCCGCGTCCTCCGAAGTTCCGAATCCTGCCGTGCCGACGATGGTGGTCAGCGCCGAATCGACCTTGATCGGCGTCGACGGCCAAGTGCCGAGCGCCGAGAACCCGGTGTCCGAAGACGTCAGTTTCGACGATCTCGCCTACATGGTCGGCGAACGCGTGATCATCCGGACGACGATGAATTCGACCCGCGAAGGCGAACTCAAATCGTTCAATCGTGCCGGGATCCGAGTCGCCCTGCACAATCGTGCCGGCATGGAGCTGGAAATCCCGAAGGCGACGGTGAAGTCGGTGCAGGTGGTCTGGACCCGAGCGCAAACCGCCGCCGCGGCCGCCTCTGCCGGCGGCCGCTGAGCAAACGGACGCCGGCTCAGCCGAGTACCGCGTCCAGATCCTTCTCGATCTTTTCCGGCGTATCGGTCGGCGCGTAGCGCTTGACCACCGTGCCGGACTTGTCGACCAGGAACTTGCTGAAGTTCCACTTGATCGCGTCGATGCCCAGAAAGCCCGATTTCTCGGACTTCAGCCATTGCCACAGCGGATGCGCGTTGGTGCCGTTCACGTCGACTTTCGCGAACATCGGAAAGCTGACGTCGTAGGTCAGCGAACAGAAGTTCTTGATCTCGTCCTCGTTGCCCGGCTCCTGATGACCGAACTGGTCGCAAGGAAATCCGAGAATCACCAGCCCCTGGTCGCGATGCTTGCGATACATCGCTTCCAGTCCGGTGTATTGCGGCGTGAAGCCGCATTTCGAGGCGACATTCACCAGCAGTATCGCCTTGCCCCGGTAGGTCGACAGCGGCACGTCCTTGCCGTCGATGTCTTTCGCGCTGAAATCGTAGATGCTGCTCATCGTTCGCTCCGGTTGATTACGCCACCACCACGGGGATCTTGCCGATCTTCGCCTGCCATTCGCGCGGGCCGGTCTCGTGCACCGAGGTCCCCTTCGCATCCACCGCGACCGTGACCGGCATGTCCTGCACCGTGAACTCGTAGATCGCTTCCATGCCGAGGTCGGCGAACGCCAGCACTTTCGAGGCCTTGATCGCCTTCGACACCAGATAGGCGGCGCCGCCGACCGCCATCAAATACACCGCGCCGTTGTCCTTGATCGCGCTGATCGCGGTCGGGCCGCGCTCGGACTTGCCGACCATGCCGAGCAGGCCGGTGGCTTCGAGCAACTGGCGCGTGAACTTGTCCATGCGCGTCGCCGTGGTCGGGCCGGCCGGTCCGACGACTTCATCGCGGACCGGATCGACCGGTCCGACGTAGTAGATGAAGCGGTTGCGGAAATCGACCGGCATCGGTTCGCCCTTGTTGAGCATGTCGATCAGGCGCTTGTGCGCGGCGTCGCGACCGGTGAGCAGCTTGCCGTTGAGCAGGATGGTCTCGCCCGGCGTCCAGGTCGCCACTTCCTCGCGCGTGACCGTGTCGAGGTTGACGCGGCGCGCGTTCTGCGGGCTGTAGGTGAGCTTCGGCCAGGCGTCGAGCGAGGGCGGATCGAGCATCACCGGCCCCGATCCGTCGAGCGTGAAATGGGCATGGCGCGTGGCCGCACAGTTCGGAATCATCGCCACCGGCAGATTCGCCGCATGCGTCGGGTAGTCCTTGACCTTGATGTCGAGCACGGTGGTCAAGCCGCCGAGGCCCTGGGCGCCGATGCCGAGCGCGTTGACCTTGTCGTACAGCTCGATGCGCAGTTCCTCGGCGCGGTTCTTCGGCCCGCGTGCGATCAAGTCCTGGATGTCGATCGGCTCCATCAAGGCTTCTTTCGCCAGCAGCATCGCCTTTTCGGCGGTGCCACCGATGCCGATGCCGAGCATGCCCGGTGGGCACCAGCCGGCGCCCATGGTCGGCACCGTCTTCAGCACCCAGTCGACGATGGAATCGGACGGATTCAGCATCGCGAACTTCGATTTGGCCTCGGAGCCGCCGCCCTTGGCCGCGACGATCACGTCGACGGTGTCGCCCGGCACGATCTTGACGTTGACGACGGCCGGCGTGTTGTCCCGGGTGTTGATGCGCTTGCCGGCCGGATCGGCCAGCACCGAGGCGCGCAGCTTGTTGTCCGGATGGTGGTAGGCGCGGCGTACGCCCTCGTTGACCATGTCCTCGAGCGACAACGTGGCGTTCCAGCGCACGTTCATGCCGACTTCCAGGAACACGGTGACGATGCCGGTGTCCTGGCAGATCGGGCGATGGCCTTCGGCGCACAGGCGCGAGTTGATCAGGATCTGCGCGATCGCGTCCTTGGCCGCCGCCGACGCCTCGCGCTCGTAGGCCTTGGCGAGGTTTTCGATGTAGTCGACCGGGTGGTAGTAGCTGATGTACTGCAGCGCGTCGGCGACGGACTGGATGAAATCTTCCTGCTGGATCGTGGCCACGAGACTCGGTTCGGCTTGGGGGAAGCGCGGATTTTACGCCCCTGGCCGCAAAGCGGCCATGCCGGCGCCGCGCCGAAACGTCACAATGAACGCCATCGGCAATTCGCCATGCAGGTGTACGTTCGATGAAAACGATCCTCGTCGTCTGGCATTCGCAGACTGGCGGCACGGCGCAGATGGTCGAGGCGCTGATCGAAGGGTCGCTCGGCATCGAGCGCGTTCGTGTTCACGCACGGCGGGCGGTCGATACGACGGACGAAGATGCGTTGGCCGCGGACGCGATCGTGTTCGCGACGCCGGAATGCCTGGCGGCGATGTCCGGCGCGCTCAAGGATTTCTTCGATCGCAGCTATTACAGCCTGCTTGATCGCGTGAACGGCAAGCCTTACGCCGTCATGGTCTGCGCCGGTTCGGACGGATCGAATGCGCTGCGCCAGATCGAACGCATCGCGACCGGATTGCGGCTGCGCAAGGTCGCCGACGCGATCATCGTCAACACCGCGGCGCAAACGCCGGAACGCATTCTGGCGCCGAAACGGATCAGTGCCGCCGAGCTCGCGCGCTGCAGTGAACTCGGCGCAATGCTGGGCAACGGACTTCAGCTCGGCCTGTTCTGATCGCTGCATACGCGGTCGCAGTCGATGCGCCGGGGGGCACGCGAGTGCATTACCCTCACGGCATGTCGTCCGTCGCGCCGCTGCCGATCGAACTCGTCGATGCCTTCGGCGTCGGCGTCTACCTGCTCATGTTGATCACCCACGCCGATCTCGGGTGGCATCGCCGCGACCGGCCGGCGCATTTCTGGTTGGCGCTGTCGGCATTCGGCGCGCTGATGGTGAATGTCACCGGCGCGATCAATC
>DATMVT010000119.1:0-7684 GCA_035562895.1 Patescibacteria group bacterium
CGTTCAAACCCTGCCGTTTTCCGATTTCAAGGTCCGTGACATGGACCTGGCCGACTGGGGCCGCAAGGAGATCCAGATCGCCGAGCACGAGATGCCGGGCCTGATGTCGATCCGCAAGAAGTACGCCGCCAGCAAGCCGCTCAAGGGCGTGCGCGTGACCGGTTCGCTGCACATGACGATCCAGACCGCCGTGCTGATCGAGACCCTGGTCGACCTCGGCGCTTCGGTACGCTGGGCGTCGTGCAACATTTTCTCGACCCAGGACCATGCCGCCGCCGCGATCGCCGCCGCCCAGGTGCCGGTGTTCGCATGGAAGGGCGAGACGCTTGAAGAGTATTGGGATTGCACGCTGGATGCCGTCACGCATCCGAGCATGACCGGTCCGGAACTGGTCGTCGACGACGGCGGCGATGTCACCCTGCTGATCCACAAGGGTTATGAACTCGAGCAGGGTTCGGACTGGGTCAACAGCGCCAGCGGTTCGCACGAAGAGCAGATCATCAAGAACCTGCTGAAGCGCGTTGCGAAAGAGCGCCCGGGTTTCTGGACCAAGGTCGTCAAGGACTGGAAGGGCGTGTCGGAAGAGACCACCACCGGCGTGCATCGCCTTTACCAGATGCTGGAACAGGGCAAGCTGCTGGTGCCGGCGATCAACGTCAACGACTCGGTCACCAAGTCGAAGTTCGACAACCTGTATGGCTGCCGCGAATCGCTGGCCGACGGCTTGAAGCGCGCGATGGACGTGATGCTGGCCGGCAAGGTCGCGGTCGTCTGCGGCTACGGCGACGTCGGCAAGGGTTCGGCTCACAGCCTGCGTGCTTACGGCGCGCGCGTCGTGGTCACCGAGATCGATCCGATCAACGCCCTGCAGGCGTCGATGGAAGGCTTCGAAGTCAACACCGTCGAGTCGACCCTCGGACGCGGCGACATCTATGTCACCACCACCGGCAACAAGGACGTGCTGACGCTGGAACACATGGCGGCGATGAAGGATCAGGCGATCGTCTGCAACATCGGCCACTTCGACAACGAGATCCAGGTCGACAAGCTCAACGCCTCGGACGCGGTCAAGCTCAACATCAAGCCGCAGGTCGACAAGTACACCTTCAAGAACGGCAACAGCATCTTCCTGCTCGCCGAAGGCCGCCTCGTCAATCTCGGCTGCGCCACCGGCCATCCAAGCTTCGTGATGTCGAACTCGTTCTCGAACCAGACGCTGGCGCAGATCGACCTGTGGGCGAACAAGGACACGTACGAAGCCAAGGTCTACATCCTGCCGAAGAAGCTCGACGAGGAGGTCGCGCGCCTGCATCTGGAGAAGATCGGCGTGAAGCTCACCGTGCTCACCGACGACCAGGCCGCCTATCTTGGCGTCGACAAGAACGGCCCGTACAAGCCCGAGCACTATCGCTACTGATCGACCGCTTCATCGAGAAGGAAAACGCCGCGCCCACAGCGCGGCGTTTTCTTTGCGGGTCAACGCATGCCGTTATTCGTTCGCCGGCAATTTGCGGAAATAGCGCTCGACGGCAAATCGTCCGATCTTGTCGCCAACGTCGCGACCGGCGTTGATCGAGAAGCGGTAATGCACGCCGCCGTACAGGCGCGCGAGGCTCACTTCGTCGACGAACTCCTGCGGTGTGTCGAAGCGACGCAGCATCGCGTCGTCGTCGACGAGCACGATCGGCGGTGCGGCCGCTCCGAACTCTTCTGCAATCACCGCCCCCAGGGCTGCCGCCGACATGCAATGGCCGCAGGGATACTCGGGATGCGGCGGTGTGCTATCGAGAAGCGGCCGCCAGTTCGCATCGGGCGACGTGGCGTCGTTGCCGTCACGGTCGGCAAGGCGAATCGCGGTGATCGGGCGCCAGAACATGTAGGCGTATTTGCCGTCCATCATCGCGACGTACGAATCCGACCAGGCCATCGCCGCCAACGCCATGAAGCGTGCGTCGTCGACGAGATCGCGTCCCGGTCGATCGAGCAATTGCGGCAACACTTCGCGTACATCGCGCGCCCAGAACTTGCCGATGTCGGTCTGCACCGGCGTTCGCTCGGTCGACTTCTTGCCGCCGAGGCGTTTGATCTCGTTGAAATCCGTGGCCCAGGTCGCGCTGTCGAGCGTCGGTGGCGGTGCTGGCCGCAACTCATCCGGCACCTTCAGGACCCACGGGCGAACGCGCGCGATGTTCACGCCGACGCGCGGAACGGTGGGCGCGTAGGCGCCGGGAGCACCGGGCTCGAACAAGGGGTCGAGGCGGTCCGCGCCGGCGTCCTTGCGGGCGGCCAACACGGCTGCGGCGGCCTTGCGTCCGATCTCGGCACCGCCGTCACGCGCAGACGTCGACGCGACACCATCCACCGTCTTCTTCAACGCACCGTCGAACACTTCGGACTCGTCCGGGCACAGCGCCACCAGCACGTCGTGAGCGGCGGTGGCGGCAGCCACGGTCATGTCGCTGTCGGTTGCGGCCTTCAAGCCCGTGCTGTAAGGCTGGTAGCGACCGGCGATGGCGTTGACGGCGTCGAACATCGCCACGTGCACCGCCGCGCCCCGATCCAACCAGCCGCCATCCGCCTCGCATTTCTCGATGTGCTGATGCCAGTCGAGCACCACGCTCTCGACCACTCCGGCGTGTACCCCCGGTGCCCACAACACGCCCAGCGTGCTGCCCAACCCCATCCACCATCGTACCGAACCTGCCATGGTGCCCATCCCACTGACCGACCAGCGATGCCGTCGACGTTAGCACGGCCCAATTTTGTTCCGGTCGGCACTCGGCTATCGTTCGCGGCGCATCCCGGGGAGATGCGATGTCCGCACCATCGTCCTTTGCCGCACTCGCTCGCGCCCTGCATCACCGGCGCCATCGCGAGGCATTGGCGCTGATCGATGCACTGCTGGCCCAGATGCCGGATTCGGCCCGTCTCCGGCAGCAACGCGCGCTGTGTTCGGACGCGTTGACGGAGGAAGAGTCCGCCGCAGTGCAGCCCCCGGAGTTGGTGCGCGTCGATGCCGCCTTGTTTTCGTTCGACCAGCAGCGCGACTGCAACGCGCCGGCCGCCGACCTGCGTCTGCTCGGGTTCGCGCCCGTGCTCGACGCGGCGTCACCGTCGTTCTCGCGCAAGGGCGTTGCACCGGTGCTGATCCGCTTTTTCGGAGACGAGGCCGGCGACAACCTCGTCGTGCGCTTTTCAGCGATGTTGGAGCAGCGCCCGGCGCAGCTGCTGGTTTGCGCGTCATCGTTTTCCGACGGCCACGTCGTGGCGACGCAGCGCGAAGGCGACTGGCCGGTCGCCGCACGGCCACAGGTCTCGGTGCATCGACTGCCGCAGCGCACCAGCCTGGTCGAACTGGTGACGCGCCACGCTGGACAATGCGCCAGGCACCTGCGCAACGATGCGTCGCAGTCGCAGCGGGCACTGCACAGCCTCGTGGACTGCGACCGCATCTGGCGGACGCTGGTCCTGCCCTGATCGCGGAACCGTCGCCAATGCACCGCTGGCGCATGAGATGCCGCCGTTGGTCGGCTGCACCCCCTTGTTATTGCGCGGGTTTCGGCTAGTTTTGCGACTTCCGTCACATTTCGATACAGAGCATGAGCACACACCTCGAGTTCGCACGCTTTTCCGAAGCCTTCCGGCAAGGCCGTTTCGAGGACGCGCTCGCGCGCATCGACGCCTTGATCGCGGCGAATCCGAACGCCGCCGCGCTGCACTGGCACCGCGCCCACTGCCTGGAAAAGCTGGAGCGCCACATCGACATCGCGCCGGCACTCGATCGCCTGCTCGTGCTGAAGCCCGATTACGCACCTGCCATCGTGAAGCGCGTGCAGTGCTCGGACCTCGACATCGACGACATCGGTGATGAGGACGAGGACGACGACGAAGTCAGCGATGCCGAACGCGAACGTCGCGACACCGAATACCGTGCGCGGGCACTGGCGGTGTCGCAGCGCAACGAATCGGAATTGCGGCGCGCGCTCGCGATCGATCCTGCGCTGGTCGATGGCCTGTTCCTGCTGTCGAACACGCTGCGTTACCGCGACGATGGCGGCAACCACCATGCCGAAGCCGACGCCCTGCTCGACCGCGCCATCGACTTGGCACCCATGCGCGTCGACCTGATCGAAGCCCGCGCGGCGCTGCGTCGATCCTCGGCGATGCGCCATGACGACGGCCCGGACGACGCCGACACGATCAAGACCTTCAACGGCTTGCGTCTTTCGCGCCGCAGCCTGGAGGCGGCGCTGGAGGACTACGACACCGCGCTCGCGCTGAGCGGCGAGTATCGTTACGCCGTGCGCAAGGGCATGCTGCTGCACGACCTCGGTCGGTTCAACGATGCGCTGGCGAGCTATGACGAGGCCCTCGCGGCGATGGCGCCCGACGATCCGAAGCGCGAGTTCATCGTCGAAACCCGTGCGCGCTCCGAGAACGACGGCGCCGGCGAACGCGAGCAGATGGCGAAACTGATCGAGTCGGCCCTGCTCGGCGATGGCAAGGACCGCAACCTGCACGACGACGTCGCGGCACAGGCGATGCTCAGCGCGGCGCAGGCGATCCGTGCCGGCAAGTCGATCGGCGAGGCGATCGACACGCGCGTCAGCGACGATCCCGACCTGATGATGGCGACCAATATCGCGCAGCAAATCCTCAATGTCGCGCACGAGCCACCGCCGCAACTGGAAGCCGTCGAAGCCGCCGGTTATCCGGCCTACCAGCGCCAGTTCGTCAACCACGCTGCCAAGGAAGCGCAGGCGATCGGCTTGCGTCACATCGGCGACGGCGAAGCCAAGGGCCTGTTCATGATGCTCGGCCAGCACGTGCTGCTGCGCTTCTTCGCCGACGACAGCGGCGAAGTCGGCGTCGCCAGCTTCGCCCTGAAGCCGAAGTGGCCAGGGGTCATCGGCTTCCTGATCATGCTGCTCACCGGCAAGTGGCGCGTGCATCGCATGCTCGAATGCGTCACCCAGTTCGACGACGGCACCCACCTGTCGACGCAGTACGAGAGCCTGTCGCCGTTCGAATACAACGGCCGCATCCGGATCGAGCGGATGCCGGCCAAGACCTCGCTGCGCGATCTGCTCGCACGCCACGCCGAACGCGTCGCGGCGCACAAGTCCGAACATCCGCACGCCGTGGCGATGACCGCCGACGACCTAGACGGCATGGATCATCGCTGGCGCGAAGGCCAGCGCGTGAAGCGCGACTACCGTGCCTCGATCGGTTACGTCACGGAATCCGAATTGAAGCGCTTGCTCGGGGCACACCACGCGCGCTTCGGCGACAAAGTGAAATCACGCCTGGCGGTGCTGGCCGAGGATCTGGCTGAGCGCAGCTGAGGCCGTCTGCACCGAGGCGCGGCAGACGCGATCGCGACCGCTGCCTTTGGCGCGATACAGCGCACCGTCGACTTCGCTCAGGAAGTGATCCGCATTGCCATGGCGTGCGGCATTGAATTCGCCCACGCCGATGCTGACGCGCACACGCAGGTCGGCCAATTCCGGTACCACGGCGACCGCGCCAAGGCCGATGCGAAACGCCTCCGCGCGCTCGGCCGCCGCGGCCTCATCATGGTGCGGCACGATCACCGCGAACTCTTCACCACCGAGCCGCGCGCACAGTTCATGCTGTCCGGCGAACACATGGCGCAACTGGTCCGCGAACGCGACCAGACAACGGTCGCCGACGCTGTGGCCGTGCGCGTCGTTGATCTGCTTGAAGTGGTCGATGTCGAGCTCGAGCAACGACAGCCGGCTGCGTTCGCGCTGGCTGTCGGCAATGCGTCGCTCGAGTTCGGCGACGAATTGGCGACGGTTGGCGAGGCCGGTGAGGTCGTCGGTGCGGCTCATCAGTTCGTAACGGTCGCGCTGCTGGCGCAATTCCTCTTCGAAATCGAGGCGGCGATGGAAATCGCGATGGCTGCGCACCAGCGAGCTGATCACGTAGACCAGGTACACGGTGAGGCTGAAGGCCACCGCCCGGTCGTGTTCCGGCGTCCACATCAACAGCGTGCTCGGCAGGTAGATCGCGATGATCGCCAGCATCGACGGCCAGAAGCGCATGCAATACGTGTGCGCGATCGCGGTCGCGAAGCCGGCTGCACCGATCAGCAAGGCCACGCGCGCATCGACCAGGACCGGATCGATCAGGGTCCAGAACACGACGCCGCCCCAAGTCGCGGCGGACACCTGGATGATGATCCATTGCAAGTCGAGCCAGCGCGTCAGCACCTCGGCGCTGCCCTCGGCCGGCGGCCGCACCACGACGCGGGCGATCGCCAGTCCGATGAAGAGCGCAGCCAGCGCCGCAGAAGCCCACGGATAGGTGGTCATCACCGGCGTGAACAGGCAGACCAGTACCCAACCGAGCACGTAGAACGAACCGCCGATGACCATGCGCCGGCGCGTCTCGGCCACTTCCTGGGCGAGGCGACGCAGGTTCAACCCGGTCGAATCGAGATCGCGCTCCATGTCGGGCCGCAGCCGCACTGGCGGCCTGTCGGCCACGATCCACCGAACTTGATCCAAATGCGCCGCGCCGTCAACCCGGGCCGCCCGCAACATTCCATCGCTTCATCCGGACAGAAAGATATACTGCGGCATCCCCTTCACGGATCACCGCGATGACCGCGATCAGTTTCGAATTCTTCCCGCCCAAGACCGACGAACAGCGCGAGCAACTGGAACGCAGCGTGCAGAAACTGAAGGCGCGCTCGCCCGAGTACGTGTCGGTCACCTTCGGCGCCGGTGGCTCGACGCTGTCCTATACGCCGGAAACGGTGCGCCATCTGCGCCAGGAACACGGGCTCGACGTGGCGCCGCATCTCAGTTGCGTCGGCGGCACGCGCGCGGAAATCGCCAGCCTGCTGCAGTTGTATCGCGCCCTCGGTTGTCGTCGTCTGGTCGCATTGCGCGGCGACATGCCCTCGGGCATGGCCGCCTTCGGCGACTTCCGCTACGCCAACGAACTGGTGGAATTCATCCGCGCCGAGACCGGCGACTGGTTCCATATCGAAGTCGGCGGTTATCCGGAAACGCATCCGCAGGCCGACGATGCCTTCGCCGATCTCGCCAATCTCAAGCGCAAGTTCGAGGCCGGCGCGAACGGCGCGATCACCCAGTATTTCTTCAACGCCGACGCCTATTTCCGATTCGTCGACGACGCGCGCCGCCTCGGCATCACCCAGCCGATCGTGCCGGGCATCATGCCGATCGGGAATTTCTCGCAGCTCAAGCGCTTCTCCGACCTGTGCGGCGCCGAAATCCCGCGCTGGATCTCGAAGCGCATGCTGGCCTACGGCGACGATGCCGAATCGGTGCGCAGCTTCGGCGTCGAGATCGTCGCGAACCTGTGCCGGCAGTTGGTCGCCGGCGGCGTCGACGCGCTGCACTTCTACACGCTGAATCGCGCCAAGACCACGCTGGCCGTGATCGACGCGATCGGCTGAGTTTCATCATGCCGATGTCCGACGCCGCCCGCGCGCAGTGGCAGATCCATCTCTGCGTGCTGCTCTGGGGCTTCACCGCCATCCTCGGGAAACTAATTTCGCTGGCGGCATTGCCGCTGGTGTGGTGGCGCATGGCCTTGGTCACGGCCCTGCTCGCATTCGCACCGCGCCTGTGGCGTGCGCTGCGCACGATGTCGGCGCGGCAGATCGCGGCGTTGATGGGTGTCGGCG
>DATMVT010000120.1:0-12827 GCA_035562895.1 Patescibacteria group bacterium
ATTCGGCGAGGATGTCGGCCTTGCCGCCAAAGCCGCCGATGCGCTCGGCGCCGCGGATCACGCTGGCCTCGATGGCCACGCGTGCGCGCTTCAGTTCTTCGGCGGTCGGTCCTTCGGCGGCGAGCTTCGCGAGCTCTTCCTCGATGATCGCTTCGACCTTCGCGGCGTCCACGCCCGGCTTCAGATCGGCCTGGATCATGAACAGGCCGGCGATCTCGAGACCGTACTGGAACGAGGCCACACTGCTGACCAGCTGGTCCTTCAACACCAGGCGCTGGAACAGGCGCGAGGTCTTGCCCTGGCCGAGCACGCGCGCGAACAGCGCCAGTTCATCGGATTCGCGCGATACCGAATGCGGTGCCACCCAGGCGCGCGTCACCCGCGTCTGCGCGACGCGGTCGCGCATCACGTCGCGAGCAGCGGTGCTCATCTTCGGCGCCCAGACATCACGCTTGGCCAGCGGACCACCCGGCGGAATGTGTCCGAAGTAGGTCTCGGCCTTGTCGCGTGCCGTCTTCACGTCGATGTCACCCGCCAGGACCAGCACCGTGTTCGACGGGCCGTACCAGGTCGAGAACCAGCGCTTCACGTCCTCGAGGCTGGCCGCATTCAGGTCATCCATCGAGCCGATCGGTTCCCAGCGGTACGGGTGACCTTCCGGGAACACGCCTTCGAGGATGCTGTAGAACGCCTTGCCGTAAGGCGCGTTGTCGCCCTGACGCTTTTCGTTCTGCACGACGCCGCGCTGCTCGTCCAGCACCTTCTGGTCGATCGCGCCGAGCAGGTGGCCCATGCGGTCCGATTCCATCCACAGCGCGGTATCGAGCGCGCTCGTCGGCACATTCTGGAAGTAGTTGGTGCGGTCGAAATCGGTGGTGCCGTTCTGGTCGGTCGCGCCGACTTTCTCGAACGGCTTGAAGAATTCGTCCGGGTGGTTTTCCGAGCCCTGGAACATCAGGTGCTCGAACAGGTGCGCGAAACCGGTGCGCCCCGGCAATTCGTTCTTCGAGCCGACGTGGTACCAGAGGTTGACCGCGACGATCGGCGCCTTGCGGTCCTCGTGCACGATGACGGTCAGGCCGTTGTCGAGCTGGAACTGTTCGTAGGGAATGTCGATCGGGGCCTGGTAGGCCGCGGCCACCGGCACAGCGATCAGCATGGCGGCCAGCCCGAAGGCGAGTCGTGTCAGGTTCATCGGAAATCCTCGTGATGGTTCGAGCGCCGGCAAACGAGCTGCAGCGGGCCCGCCATCGTGCCGCCAATGTGCGTGATTGTCACGTCAACGATACGATCCGCGTCCGCCGAACAAGGAAGTCCATGCCCAGATCACGCCTTGTGCTGATGGCCATCGCGCTCGCCGCGATCGCGTCCCTCGTTGTCCTGACGGCGTCACCGCGCCGCGACGCAGTTGCAACGGGGAGCGCATCGAAGGCACCACCGACCGGCGCGACCCAATCACCGGGCGCCGCCGCGCCGCCGTCGGATCACTCGGCCGTGAACGCGCCGACAGCGACCACGGCCGATGCGCGCCCGTCCGCAGACGACCCGAACTTCAAGGCGATGACCGCAGCGCTCGGTGCGCCGCTGCCGCCCGCAGACTCGGCGGTCGTCGACATCTTCGATGCCTTGCAGGATCGCGCCCGTGGCGGCGACCTTCGCGCGAGCTGCCGTCTCGCGCTGGAACTGCAGCGCTGCTCGACCGCGCGCGTCACCGAGCAGACCGCATCGAACATCGAAGGCGAGATCGCACGCGCGGAACGCACGCCGGACAACGCGGTGAACCAACTCGCACGCATGCAATCCACCGCACAGCAGCAGGGTCGCGGCTGCGCAGGACTGGACGAGTCCCATTTCCGGCATGCCTTCGACCTGCAGTTGCAGACGGCGCTGCGCGATCCGACGGCACGGTTGTGGTTCGCGCTGAACCCGGCCCTGGATCCGTGGAACTTCGTCAATGATCTCGAGCGCTGGACGGTCTATCGCCAACATGCCATGCCCTGGCTCGAAGAAGCCGCCGCGCGCGGCGAGCCGGCCGCGCTGATCGCCCTGGCGCGCGTGCATGGCGACCTGCGCCGGGTCGGTCCGCCGTGGCCGCGCTTCCGCATCGCCGATCCGGAAAGATTCCTGGTCTATGCCGAATTGATGGCGCGCCAGGGCATCCGCTTCACCGCCGTCACCCGCGACGTCGCGCGGATCCGCAATGAACTCGATGCCGACGCATTGCGCCGCATCGACGAGCGCGTGGCCGCGCTGCATCGTCCGGATCGTCCGCCGCTCGGCACGGATGCGGTCGCCGCGGCACTCGAACAGAGCATGCGCCGGATACCGACGCCGGGCGACTGCGCGAAGGCGCAGTAGTCCCGTCGCGCATCCCGGGCGCGAACTTCAGAACGGCAGGTTCAAGCTCGGATCGACCGCCAGCAACTGGCTGCGGAAACTGTCCTGGATGCGGTCGAGGCCGATCTTGTTGAGCGCGTCGAAACGCAGCACCAGACAGGGCGTGGTGTTTGAACAGCGCACCAGGCCGAAACCGTCCTTGTAGTCGGCACGGACGCCGTCGATGGTGGTGACTTTGGCGCCCGGAAACTTGGCGCGCTCGCGGAAACGTTCGACGAAGGCGTAGTGCTCGCCCTCGACCATCGGGATCTTGAGCTCGGGGGTGCTGACACCCTTGGGCAAGGTCGCGAACACGGCTTCCGGCGACTCGTCGCGCTGCGCGAGGATTTCCATCAGGCGTGCCGCCGCGTAGATGCCGTCGTCGAAGCCGTACCAGCGTTCGCCGAAGAAGAAGTGGCCGCTCATCTCGCCGGCCAGCGCCGAGTCTTCCTCGCGCATCTTGGCCTTGATCAGCGAGTGGCCGGTCTTCCACATCACCGGGCTGCCGCCGTTGCGCAGGATGTGCTCGGACAACTGCCCGGTGCACTTCACGTCGTAGATGACGGCCGCACCCGGGTTGCGCGTCAGCACGTCCTCGGCGAACAGCATCAGCAGTCGATCCGGGAAGATCACTTCGCCGGACTTGGTGACCACGCCGAGGCGGTCGCCATCGCCATCGAAGGCGAGGCCGATGTCGGCGTTGTACTGCTTGATCGCGATCTTCAGGTCATCGAGGTTGTGCAGATCGGACGGATCCGGATGATGGTTCGGGAAGTGGCCGTCGACTTCGCAGTACAGCGGCATCACTTCACAGCCGATGCCTTCCAGCACCTGCGGCGCGAACGCACCTGCGATGCCGTTGCCGGCGTCGACCACGACCTTCATGCGTCGCATCGCCTGCACGTCGCCGGTGATGCGTTCGATGTATTCGGCCTTCACGTCGACCGAACTGACGCCACCGTTGCCGTGCGCAAGACGGCCTTCGACGATGCGCGCGAAAATGTCCTGGATCGCTTCCTCGGCCAAAGTCTGGCCACCGACGACGATCTTGAAACCGTTGTAGTCGGGAGGATTGTGGCTGCCGGTCACCATCACGCCGTTGCCGTTGTTCAGCTGGTGGGTCGCGAAATACAGCACCGGCGTCGGCGCGGCCCCGATGTCGATGACATCGCAACCGGCCATGCGCAGGCCGCGAATCAGCGCCTGCGACAGGTCCGGTCCGGACAAGCGGCCATCGCGGGCGACGCAGACCTCGCTCATGCCGCGTTCGCGTACGATCGAACCGATCGACTGGCCGATCAATTGCGCCGTGCCGGCAGTGAGGTTCTGGTCGACGATGCCGCGGATGTCGTAGGCGCGGAACATGCTGCGATCGAGCGCGCCGGCCGGTGCCGGCTTGGCCAGTTGTTCCGCCTTCGCAGCTTCCGCGGCCGCCTGCTGGGCACCTGCCGCCGCTTCGTCGGCCGCGGCATTCGCCGCCAGCTTTTCCTGCAACTGTTCCATCGTCGCCTTGGGTTTCGGTGCCTGCACGTCGCCCTCGTCGACCGCGGCATCGAGCTTCGGCAGGCGCTGACGAAAAACGATGAGTCCGACGACGCCGGCGAGGGCGATCAGCCCCTGCAGGAACAGCGAGGTCGCGCCGCGCTCGTTGAACACGCCGAACACGGCGCCCATGCGGAACAGGGTGGGTACGCGCGTCGCGACCGACAACAGCGACCCAGGCACCGGCTCGACCAGGTCATCGACCTCGGACGCGCCGCCGGTCGAGCGGTCGACGCTGATCACCGCACCGACGGCATTCGCCGACTTGCCCTGGCGCAACTCGACCACGCCGCCCTCGACGGCAGCGGCCTCGATCGGCCGGGTCAGCGCATCCAGCGGCAACAACGCGTACAGATAACCGACGATGACCTCGCCATTGCGGATCGGCTGGCCGAACGCGAGGCACTGCGCCTGCTCGCCGCAGGCATGAATCTGGACGCGGGCGCCCTGCCCGGTCTCGCGCGCTTCGGCCAGGAGATCGGCCTTGGCATAACCGAACTTCGCGAGATCGGCCTCGATCAGGTCGGGCAGGCCGGCATCGTGGAACTCGGCATCGACCAGATCCGGTACCAGCGCGCGCAGTCGCTGCTTGGCCCGCATCTGGGCGGCGCTGTCGAAACCGGTGACCGCCATCGTCAGTTCGGTGTCCTGGGCAGCGGCGGCGATCGCCTGCGCGCGCGCGCGCACTTCCGTACCGATGGCCGCGACCAGGGACGCGCGCGCTTCGTCGAGCGCACCGGCGGTCGACGCCTCGCGGCCACGCTGCACGCCATCGAACAGCGAGATCACCGCCAGCACCAGACACAGGCCGACGCCCGCGGTGATGCCGAGCCGCTGGGCATCCAGCGGCGCCTTGCGGCTTTCCATGGCCGCCTGCAACGCCGTCTTCTTGCCAAGACCGATTGCGAACTTCATCCCTTCATCGCTCCGTCATTGCCTGCCGGTGTGGCCGAAGCCGCCGGCGCCGCGATCGCTCGCGACGAAATCATCCACGAGATTCAGCTCGGCGCGCACGATCGGCACCAGCACGAGCTGGGCCAGCCGATCACCGGGCTGGATGGTAAAGGCCGACTGCGAACGGTTCCACACCGACAGCATCAGTGGCCCCTGGTAGTCGGCATCGATCAGGCCGACCAGATTGCCGAGCACGATGCCGTGCTTGTGGCCGAGGCCCGAGCGCGGCAGGATCACCGCCGCGAGGCCGGGGTCGGCAATATGGATGGCCAGGCCGCTGGACACCAGCGCGGTCGCTCCGGCTTCGAGCGTCAGCGGCACATCGACCATCGCGCGCAGGTCCATGCCGGCCGACGCCGCCGTCGCATACTCGGGCAACGGAAAGTCGCCACCGAGGCGCGCGTCGAGGATGCGCACGTCGAGGCGATGCCTCACGGACTCGCCCCGAGTCGCTGCGCGATCAGTTCGACCAGCCGTCGTGCCAGTTCGGTCTTCGGTGCTTGCGGCCAGTGCCATTCACCATCGGCCGCGACGACGTCGAGCGCGTTGTCGGTACGCTCGAAGCCGCAGTCGGCACCGACGCGGTTCGCGCAGACCAGATCGACGCGCTTGCGCGCCAACTTGCCGCGCGCGTTCTCGACCACGTTTTCGGTTTCCGCCGCGAACGCCACCACCAGCGTCGGTCGCTGCGCGTGCCGGGCGATGTCGGCGACGATGTCCGGATTCGGCACCAGTTGCAGGGTCAGCGCCTCGGCGCTGCGCTTGATCTTCTGCGTGGCCGGCGCGGCGATCCGGTAGTCGGCGACCGCCGCGGTGGCGACGAAGGCGTCGGCCGGCAAGGCCGCCAGCACCGCCACGTGCATGTCGCGCGCGCTGCGCACATCGACGCGATGCACGCCGCGCGGGGTCGCCAAGTCGACCGGGCCGGCGACCAGGGTCACGTCCGCGCCGGCCATCGCCGCAGCCTCGGCGATCGCGAAGCCCATGCGTCCGGAGGACCGGTTGCCGATGAAACGGACCGGATCGATGTCCTCGAAGGTCGGCCCGGCATTGACCAGGACCTTGCGCCCCATCAGCACGCGCGTGGCTGACTGCAGCTCCGCCAAGGCCGCCACCAGCTGCAAGGGTTCGAGCATGCGTCCGGCACCGGTTTCGCCGCAGGCCTGGTCGCCGCTGGCCGGACCCAGGACGCGCACGCCGCGCGCGCGCAACTGCGCGACATTGTCCTGTGTCGCCGCCTTGGACCACATCACCCGGTTCATCGCCGGCGCGATCACCAGCGGCGCTTCGCTGGCGAGGCACAGGGTGCTGAGCAGGTCGTCGGCACGACCTTGCGCCAGGCGGGCGATCAAGTCGGCGGAGGCCGGCGCGACCAGGATCACTTCAGCCCAGCGCGCCAGTTCGATATGGCCCATCGCCGCTTCGGCGGACTCGTCCCAAAGCGACATGCGCACCGGGCGGCCGGATACGGCCTGGAAGGTCTGCGCGGTGACGAAGCGCGCGGCATTTTCAGTCAGCACGACCTGAACCTCGGCGCCGGCATCGCGCAGACGACGGACCAGGTCGGCGGACTTGTATGCGGCAATGCCGCCGCTGACGCCGAGCAGGCAGCGCAGGCCTTCGAGTGATGCAGCCACGGAGTTTTCCGATGCGGATTTGCGATCAATCGTATCCGAATCGGCGTCCCGGGCCGATGCCCGGGTCGGTGCAGCCCGCGAAACTGCAGCTCCCCGAAGGAAGCTCCGATCATGCGTCTCGCCGACCTTGCCCCCGAAGACCGACCCCGCGAGCGCCTGTTGCGGCTTGGCGCGAGCGCCTTGAGTGACGCCGAACTGCTGGCCCTGTTCCTGCGCACCGGGGTGTGCGGCGAGGACGTGCTCACCTTCGCGGCGCGCGTTCTGCGCGAAGCCGACGGTCTCGCCGGTCTGTTCGCGCATGACGCCCGGGCGCTCGAAGGCGTGCGCGGCATCGGCCCGGCCAAGCGCGCCGAACTGCGCGCCGTCATCGCGCTGGCGCAACGTTACCTGGCCAGTGCCCTGACACGACCGGAGGCGATCCGCGATCCCAGCCATGCCGCCGACTACTTCGCCTTGAACCTGCGTGACCGACCGCAGGAAGTCTTCGCCGCTGCTTTCCTCGACACGCGCCATCGCGTCGTCGCCTTCGAGGAACTGTTCCACGGCACGATCGATGGTGCCAGCGTCCACCCGCGCGAAGTGGTACGGCGCGCCATCCATCACCGAGCGGCGGCCGTCATCGTCGCGCACAACCACCCCAGCGGCGTCGCCGAGCCCAGCGCCGCCGACATCAGCGTGACCCGACGCCTGCGCGAAGCGCTGGCCCTGGTCGAGGTTCGCCTGCTCGATCACTTCATCGTCGGCGAAGGGCGACCGTTGTCGCTGGCCGCACGCGGACTGCTATAGCGGGCGCCGCGGCGCGGCGCCTATACTCGCCCGGAACACCCGGGAGGGGCGTACGCCCAAGGCCGTGATCGAAGGTTTGCAGGACAGCTTTCCCGCCGATGCGATCGAGATCCGCCTGCAGGATCCCGATGAGGCCCTGCGCCTGATCGCCGAACGCCGACCGGACGTCCTCGCGCTGTTCGCCAGTCGTCGCGCCCTGCTCGCCGAGCACTACGGCGACGCGATCGCGCGCGCCTGGGACCGCGCCGAGCGCGCGCTGGCCTTGAGCCTCGTTCGGCTGGCGGTGCGCCATGGCCGTTTCGGTAGCGATTACCACGACTACCACAACGAGATGCATGCGCTCGAAATCCTCGACCGCCGCATCTCGCGCGTCATGCGCGAAGCCGGCCCGCACACGCTGACCGGCATGGACTGGATCGCGCTCAGCCTGTTCGCGAGCTGCCACGACCTGCGCCAGCGCGAGATCATCGACACCGGCCATCCGGTCGGGAGCAACGAAGCCGCGAGCATCGCCGAAACCCAGCGCATCCTCGATCGTTGCGGCTTCGACCGCGATCGCGACCGCGCGCTCTATCTGGCGCTCGAGATCATGATCGCCGGCAGCACCTTCGACGCACGCCCGCAGCCGGTCGATCGGCGCGCCTACAACACCGCCGAGGTCATCCACAGCGGTGGCCCGCTGGCACCGCACCTGGCGCGCGAACTGACGCGGGTGAGTCCGGGCTGGCGCCGTGACGCCGAGGTCGAACGCGCGCTCGATCTCGCGCTGATCGCGTCCGACCTCGACACCGCCAACGTCGGCGAGAGTTTCATCGAGCTCAGCGACAGTTCCGCACGTCTTGCCGGCGAGCGCGAAATGCGTGCCGGCCGTTCACTCGACTCCGTGGATTCGGGTGCCCCGATGCTGGGTTTCGTCACCGGCGGGCAAGAGCGCTATTTCTTCGACCTGCACCGGTTCTGCTCGCCGCTCGGCGAACGCATCTATGCCGCCGGCAAGGCCGCGAACGCGGACAAGGTGCGGCAGATGTCCCTGCGCCTGCGCGGCGAATTCGCCGAGCGTGCCAGCGACAGCTTCAGCGGTGCCGACGTGCTGCGCGCGCAGCAGCGCGTCGCCTGGGACCTGCAGTAGGAGCGACCCACGGGTCGCGATGCTCCAGGTCGCGATGCTTGGCGCTCTGCCGTGGATCGCCGCTCAATTCAAGGCAGGAACCAGAAACACACGATCGCCACCGCCGTCGGCGCGAGGGCCGCGAGCAGGAGTCCGATCGGGCTGATCGACTCCTCGTCGAACTTGACGCGCAGGATCGAGAATCCGGCCGGGTTCGGCGCGTTGGCAATCACCGTCAAGCCGCCGCCGCTGACGGCGCCGGCCACCAGTGCGTACTTGAACTCGTCGGACAAACCCTCGACCAGCGAGCCAAGGTAGGTCAAAGCGGCATTGTCGGTGATCGCGGTCAATGCCGTCGCGCCGAAGAAGACCTGACCCGGACTCATCTGCGTCAGCAGCGGCTGCAACCACCAACGCTGCAATCCACCGAGCACGACCAGTCCCGCCAGGAAGAACGCGACCAGCAGCGCCTCGCGCAGCAGCAGCTTGTTCTGGTGCTGCGGATACGCCTCGGCGATCGCCAGGAACAGCAGCAGCAGTCCGAGGAACACCGGCGGATCATGCGCGAACAGCACCACGCCGGCCAGCAGCGCGAGATGCCAGAACACCAGCAGCGAAGGCACCTGCGGCGCATCGGAGGCATCCTTGACGGCCGGCAACGCACGCAACTCGTGACGGAACAGGAACGTCAGCAACGCCGCGTTGAACAGCACCGCGATCGCTGCGCGCCAGCCGAAATGGCTCATCATGAAGCCGATGTCCCAGCCCCAGGTCCCGGCGACCATCAGCACCGGCGGCGCCGCATACGGCGTCATCACGCCGCCGATCGAAATGTTCACGAAGAGCACGCCGAGCGTCGCGTATTTCAGGCGGTTGCTGATCGGCTGCGCGTAGAAACCGTCGCGCAGGATCAGCGCGGCCAGCGTCATCGCCGCCGGCTCGGTGATGAACGAACCCAGCAGCGGCACGAGGCTCATGACCACGAGGAAATAGGCGGTGGCTGGCGGCAGCGGCAACAGCCGGGCATTGAACGCGACCAGTTGCCGCGATATCTGCAGCACGGCGCGGCTGGCCGCAACGACCATGATCGCGAACACGAACAGCGGCTCGGTGAAATTGAGGCCGTCGACATAGGCGAGTGCCGCCGGCTTGCCCTGCATCGCCATGAACACGCCGAACAGCACCATCGCCCAGAACCCGAACACCACTTCCACTTCGCCGAGCAGGTGGAAGATGCCGGCATGCGCCGGTTTCACGTGCGACAAGTGGTCGAAGAACTTGGTCGAAAAGGTGTGCAGCACCGCCAATGCAAACAGGGCGGTTCCAATCCATTCCATCGTCATCGCGAACATCCCTCGGTCAGTCTCGGGACGATTCTAGCGAGCGCCGCGACTTCAACTGTGCACGCAGGCTGTCGACCGAAACCGCAGCGACGTCGCCGCCGCCGCCGCGCCGCGGCTGCGACAGGTCCGGCGCCTGCGCCTGCGCGAACACGACTTCGTAACTCGCCGGGTAGCGGCCGTCCTCGCCGCGGAAGCGCTCGTAGGCGGCGAGCACCCCGGCCAGCCGGCGCTTGCCGGTCAGGCCGCGATTGCGTTGCGCGTCGGCATTGCCCGCGCCGATGCCCTTGAGTTCGCGCATCAGCAGTGTCGGGTCCGAGTAGCGCAAGTCGTAGTGCTCGACGTCGAGCATCGGGTCGCGGAAACCGGCGGCAAGCAGTCGATCACCGACATCGAGCAGATCGATGAAGACATTGACGTGCGGATCATCGTCGACGGCGGCCCAACTCTGGCGCAGCTCGGTCAGCGTATCCGGCCCGAAGCTCGTGAACAGCACCCAGCCACCGGGCCGCATCACGCGCCGGAACTCGTCGAACACGGCTGCGAGGTCTTCGCACCATTGCAGGCACAGGCTCGAGAACAGCAGGTCGATGCTGTGGTCGGCCACGGGCAAGGCGCGCGCGTCGCCGCAGACGCGCCGGAACGGCTTCCACCAGCCGGCGCGCGACTTCGCCTCGCGCAGCATCGGCAATGCAAGATCGAGCGCGATCACGTCGGCCTTCGGAAAGCGCTTGCGCATCGCCGCACTGGCGCGACCGGGTCCGGCGCCGACATCGAGGATGCGTTGCGGTGCGTCCTTCAGCAGATCGAGCCGCTCGAGCAATTGTGCCTCGACCCGATGCTGCAGCGTCGCGATGGCGTCGTAGGCGGGCGCCGCGCGCGAGAACGCGCGCCGCACGCGCGCCACGTCGAGACTCATTCGCCGTGAACCTCGCGCACCAGGATCTTCATTTGCGCCATCAGCTCGGCCAGATGGGTGATGAACGGCGCATGGGCCGCGCCCGCGATCAGGTGATAGCGACCACGCGCACTGGCCGCCGCCCATTCCATCGCCTGCCACGGCACCAGTCGATCGCGCGCACCCGGCACCCACATGCTCGGACAGGTGATGTGCGACAACTGTTCGGAATAGTCGCTGTGCTCGAGCGCATACAGGCCCATCTCCAGCACCGACGCGCTGGGTTGGCCGCGATCGAAGACGTGCGCGCGCAACTCGCGCAGGCAAGCCTGGGCGTTGTCGTCGCCCTGGGCTTCGAGCGCCAGGAACCGCTCGATCGTGCCCTGGTAGTCGGTGGCAAGGTCGGCGCCGAACTGCTCGAACACCGCCATCGGCACGCCATGCGCCCAGCCGCCGCGACTGACGAAGCACGGCGATGCGCAAATCATGCCCAAACCGGCGACATGCGCCGAAGCGGTCAGGGCCGCGCGCAGCGCCACCAGCCCACCGAGCGACCAACCGATCCAGATTGCCCCTGGTGGCAGCAGGCGCGTGAGCCGATCGACGCAATCGGCGACATCGAAGCCGTCATCGCCGTTTCGGCTGTAGCCATGCCCGGGCAAGTCCACGACATGCACCTTGACGCGAGGGATGCGGACCAGGCCCTCGGCCAACGGCGTCATGATGCCGCCATGCATGGCCCAGCCGTGGATCAGCACGACCGGAATGTCCCCGCCCTGACCGTAAACGTCGATATGCATGGCTCAGCTCCGCGACAGTCTGCGCAGGATCTCGATCGCCTCGTCGGCGCGATCCAGCGGCACGAACAGATGGTCGTGATAGTACGCCGCAACGGCATTGCAGGCGATGCCGGCATCGGCCAGCGCATCGGCGACGGCGGCGGTCAGCCCGACCGCGAGCAGCGACGAATGCACGCGCAAGGTGAGCCAGGCGCAGGGAAAGCTGAAGGCGATGCCGGCCGCAACGGCGACTTCGCGGGCCAGCACCAGGGTCCAGCCCTCGTGCTCGCGGAACGCCAGCACCGGATCCAGTTCGGCGCGCAGCGTCGGCACGGTGACGTAGACGAATTCTCCTTCCTGTCGTTCCGGCGACAGCGTGCGCAGCAACACCGTCAGGTGAGTTTCGCCGCTCATGCCGACCTCGCTTGATCCAAAGCGTCGAGCAAGTCATCGACCTGCGTCTCGGTGTGCAGCGCCGACAGGGTCACGCGCAGGCGCGCGCCGCCCGCCGGCACGGTCGGTGGACGGATCGCCGGCACATGCCAGCCGCGCTGCAACAAGGTCGCCGACAGCGCGACCGCAGCACCGACATCGCCGATGCGCAGCGGCTGGATCGGCGTGACCGAATCCATCAGCGCATAGCCGAGCCGGGTCGCACCGTTGCGGAAACGCGCGATCAACGCGCCCAGGTGTGCGCGGCGCGCGGGCTCGCGACGAATGATCGCGATCGCCGCCAAAGCCGCCGCCGCCACCGCAGGCGGCATCGCGGTGGTGTAGACGAAGGGGCGCGCGAACTGCGTCAGCGCATCGATCAGGTCGCGCGATCCGAGCACCAGGGCGCCACCGCAACCGACGGCCTTGCCGAGCGTGACCATGCGCAGCGGCACGTCGCGCGCGCCCAGTCCGAGATGCTCCGGACTGCCCTGCCCGTCCGCACCGAGCACGCCGAAGCCGTGAGCGTCGTCGACCAACAACAGGGCGTCGCGATCACGCGCCAGCGCGGCCAGTTCACGCAAGGGCGCGAGATCGCCATCCATCGAGAACACGCCATCGGTGGCGAGCAGCGTGGGCGCGTCGCCAGCGGCATCGAGTTGGCGTGCGGCGGCGTCCACGTCGTTGTGCGGGTAGCGCCGCAGATCGCAGCCGGCGAGCGTCGCACCGTCGATCAGGCAGGCATGGTTGAGCTTGTCCTGGACGCAGAGATCGCCGCGTTGCATCAACCCGGCGATGACGCCGAGATTGGCGAGGTAACCGGTCGAGAACAGCAGCGCGGATTCGTAGCCGAGCCAGTCCGCGACCTCGCGCTCGAGCTGCGCATGCGGCGCGCGATGGCCACCGAGCAGGTGCGCAGCGGTGCTGCCGACCCCCCAACGGTTCGCCGCTGCCTGCATCGCGCCGACCACGTCC
>DATMVT010000121.1:0-1752 GCA_035562895.1 Patescibacteria group bacterium
TGCTGTTGCTCTGCCTGTTGCCTTGCGCGTCCGCGCGCGCCGCGAGTTTCGACTGTGCGAAGGCAACGACGACGGTGGAGCAACTCGTCTGCACGAACCCCGCCCTGTCCGACCTCGACGACGATCTGGCAGCCACGTATCGGCAGGCAACGTCGCTCGCTTCGCCGGGTGATGCCGAGCCGAAGCAATCACAACGCACGTGGCTGAAGCGACGCAACGCCTGCAGCGACGCCGACTGCGTCGCTGCCGCCTACCAGGCACGCATCGCCGAGCTTGAAGATGCCATCGGCCAGGATCTGAATGCCGAGGCCATCGCCGGCACCTACACGCGTCGCGACAACGATTATTCGGATGACGGCGAGCCGTCCGAGATCACCGTGCGCGCCCTGCCCGATGGTCGCGTCGCGATCGACGGCGAGGCCTTGTGGATCGGCAATGCCGACGCCGGCAACGTCCACACCGGCACGCTGGAGGGCGACTACGCGCTGCGCGGCGGCAGGATCGACTATCGCGATGGCGACGACGAATGGTCCTGCGCGCTGACGTTGCGTTTCGCGCGTGACGCGCTCGATGTGCACGAACCGCGACCGACGTGCGGGGGCATGAACGTGCGCTTCGGTGGCCGCTACGTGAAGCGCTGAGGATACGGATGATGGATTCGCGACTGCAGGCGGTACGTGCCGACATCACGACCCTGGCGGTCGACGCCATCGTGAATGCCGCGAATTCGTCCCTGCTCGGCGGTGGTGGCGTCGACGGGGCCATCCATCGCGCCGCCGGCCCTGAACTGCTGCACGAATGCCGTCTGCTCGGCGGCTGCAAGACCGGCGACGCGAAACTGACTCGGGCGTATCGGCTGCCCGCGAAGTTCATCGTGCATACGGTCGGTCCGGTCTGGCGCGGCGGCGATCACGGCGAAGCCGAACAGCTGGCGTCGTGCTATCGGCGCTCACTGGAGATCGCCGCAGCCGCCGGCGCGCGCTCCATCGCGTTTCCGTGCATCAGTACCGGCATTTACGGCTATCCGGTCGACGCCGCTGCGGATATCGCGATCGCGACCGCGCGCTTGGTGCCGGACGATGCCTTCGACGCCATCGTGTTCTGCTGCTTTTCGACGTCGGCGCTTGCGACCTACCAAGCGATCCTCGCACGCTCAGTGGGCCACTGAAGGGCCCTGGCCGATCAATCACAGATGCGATCGACGACGCGACGCACACGTGGCGCGAGCATCGTGACAGTCGGGAATGCGACCAGCCAGGTGGTCGCGCAGCTTTTCAACCACGACAGGACGAAACCGTCGCCAAAGCCGCGATTCAACGCCAGCACGAATGCAGACACGATGCAGACCATGATCGCGGACAGTATCGCGCCAAACACGATCGGAGCATGACGACGGGGAATACGCATGAGTGTTCTCCTGAGCGAACAAGGGATTTCTGCAACTGCATCGGGAGCGTCGTCGGCCGATCAAGGTCACGACGCACGCAACAGGTTCAAGGCCAGCGCGGCGATGTACAGCCCGACGCCGAATGCTGCATGCATCAGCAGACTATGCAGCCGCGCAGTCCATGGCCGCGGCGTGCGGCTTGCCGCGATGCCCGCGCCGAACGCCGGCTGGAGCACCAGGAACGGCGCGGCGACCGTGGCCATACCGAGCAGCAACGCCGGGCCAAGTGTCGGCGTGCGCGCCCAATCCGGTCCGGTCGCGCCGTACAGCAGGGCGGAAAACCCGATGCCGACCAGATAGTGAAC
>DATMVT010000122.1:0-5659 GCA_035562895.1 Patescibacteria group bacterium
ATCGATCGTGGCGCGGAAATTCAGCCGTTGCCGCCCTTCGGCCGGAATGCGCTAAGCGCACCGAGGTAGCGGCTCAGGCGTTCCTCGATCGCCTCGCGCGCCTTGTCCGGTGCGCTGAGGTTGGTGAAGTCGACCTTTTGCGTCACGCCCGGGCCGAGCGGCTGGCCTTCGAACACGTCCCAGGTCTTGATCGTCAGGTTCGCCGAGTACAGCGTGTCGGTCTGGCCGTAGAAGGTGATCGGCGTCGAACCGAGCGGCTGGGCGCGAATGACGGTGACCGCACGCACGTTGTTGGCGCGTGCGAGCGCGGCGAACAAACGCGGCATGTCGGGCGCGCCGGCATGGATCAACGCGGCGATGCCGGGGGTCGCTTCCTCGTCGGCGAGCAGGAAGCCGGATGATTCCAGCGCTTCCTCGATGACGCTCTCGGCGGCCTGCGCGATCGCCGGATCGCCGATGCTGATGACCATCACGCGCGGCGGCCCGGTGGGTCGGCGCGGTCGTTCCGCCGGGGGCGGCAGGTTGCGCGCGACGACCGGACGCTCGCCGCGGGCATCCGGTGCCTTGGCGATGAACGCGGCCGGGCCCGTGCCGGCGCTCGGTGCGGCGCGGTCGTTTTCGACGTCCTTGCGGCGTTGCGCGAGTTCGTCGAGCACGGCCAGTCCGGGCGCCGGTTCCGTCGCGGCGTCGTCACCGGTATCCCCCGCAGCCAAGCCGGTATGCGTCGGCAGGTCGGCCGGTTCGGCGTCACTCGTCGGTACGGCCGGGTCGGCCACGTCCGGAACGGCCGGTGCGATCGGCGCCGCGAGCGGGGCCGGTGCGTCATTGATCACGACCACGCTCGGCGATTGCCCGAACAGGGTGCCGATGCGGTCCTTGAACGCGAAGCCGGCGGCGCCAAGCGCGCCTAGCGTGACCACGGCGGCGATCGGCCAAACGAGGTTCGATCCGGCCGAGCGCTTCTGCTGGCTCTCCATCACCGATGGACGTGCCGGTGCCGGTGCCGGCGGCGGCGTCGCGACCTGCGGATTCGTCAACGGCGTCGCATGCGCCTGCGGCAGCGGTGGCGACGCCTTCAGCGCGGCCTCGCGCTGGGTCGCGGCCGCGAGGGCTTCGGCCGGCGTCGCCATGCCGATCACGGTCGATGCCGCCGCGGGCAACTTGGCCTGCACCGAAATCGGGCCACCGGCCATCACCGCCGGATGCTTCTGCAGGTCGGCGACGAGCTCATGGCAACTGGCATAGCGATCCGCCGGATCCTTGGCGACCATGCGCGTCAGGATGCGCGCCAGTTCCGGATCGACGTCGGCATTGAGCTGACGCACGTCCGGGACTTCGGCCTTGACCACTTCGAGCAGCAGCCCGAGCGGCGACTCGTCGGTGAACGGCATGCGCCCGGTCAGCATCTCGAACAGCACGATGCCGAGCGAGAACACGTCGGAGCGCAGATCGACCGGCTTGCCGAGGCAGACTTCCGGCGACAGATAACCGGGCGTGCCGACGAACTCGCCCGTGCCGGTCAGTTTCTTCGAGAAATCCTGCTGGGCCAGCGCGATGCCGAAGTCGGCGATCTTGATCGTGCCGCGCGTGGTCAGCATCAGGTTCGCGGGCTTGATGTCGCGATGCACGACGCCTTTGTCGTGCGCGGTGGTCAGGCCCAGCGCGGTCTGGTGGATGGCCTTCGCGGCCTGGCCGGGAGTCATCTTGCCTTCGCGCTTCAGATACGACGACAGCGACTCGCCTTCGACGAATTCCATCGCGAAGAATGGCTGACCGCCTTCCTCGCCGATGAAATAGATCTGGATGATGTGGGCGTCGTTGAGCTGCGCCATCGCGCGCGCTTCGCGCAGGAAGCGCTCCTTCACCGATTCGTCGTGCGACAGCGACTCCGACAGCGTCTTGATCGCGACGTAGCGATTCAGCGCCGGCTCGTAGCCCTTGTACACGACGCCCATGCCGCCGCGACCGAGTTCGCAGACGACATCGTAATGACCGACCTTGCTTCTCATGACTCTTCTCCCCGATGGGTCGTTCGGTCAAACGCGGCGTTGCGGCGTTTCCTGTCACCAAACGTGAACGCAGGATATCACTGCATTCTGAACCGATCCCGAGCCGGGACGCGAAGCGGGCGATGTCCGACCAGCGGCCGGAATCCGGTTCCTGGTGGATAGACTCGGCGCATGGATGGAGCACCACGATGAAACGACGCCAGCTGATCGCGGCCGGCAGCGCGCTCGCGCTTTCGGCTTGTGCGGAACCGTCCCGGAAAGCGCCGACGGGATCCGGTGCACCGCGTTTCGAATGGAAGATGGTGACGTCGTGGCCACGCGATCTGCCCGGACTCGGGACCGGGGCCGCGCGTCTCGCCGAGATGCTGGGCGAAGCCAGTGGCGGTCGCCTGCGCGTGACGCTGTACGCCGGCAACGAATTGGTGGCGCCGTTCGACGTCTTCGATGCGGTGGCGCGCGGCGCCGTCGAAATGGGCCACAGCGGCGCGTATTACTGGAAGGGTAAGTCCGAGGCGGCGCCGTTCTTCTGCGCGATGCCGTTCGGCCTGAATGCCCAGGAAATGAACGGCTGGCTGTATCACGGCGGTGGGCTCGCGCTGTGGCGCGAGCTGTACGCGAAGTTCGGTCTGGTGCCGTTTCCGTGCGGCAACACCGGCGTGCAGATGGCCGGTTGGTTCAATCGCGAGATTCTCTCCGTCGATGATCTGAAGGGACTGAAGATGCGCATCCCCGGTCTCGCGGGCGACGTGATGGCGCGGCTCGGCGTGGTGCCGGTGAACTTGCCCGGCGGCGACATCTTCCATTCACTGCAGCAGGGTGCCATCGATGCGGCGGAGTGGATGAGTCCCTACAACGACCTCGCCTTCGGCCTGCATCGCGTCGCGAAATACTGCTATTACCCGGGCTGGCAGGAGCCGGGGCCGACGCTGGAATGCATCGTCAACCAGCATGCCTACGCGGCACTGCCGGATGACTTGAAGGCGATCCTCGATGCGTGTTGCCGGGCCATCAACGCCGATCTTCTCGCCGAATACACGGTGCGCAATCAGGATGCGCTGAAGCAGTTGATCGATGTCCACAAGGTCGAGTTCCGTCGCCTGCCCGATCCGGTGCTGGCGGCATTGCGCGAGCAGGCCGATGCGATCCTCGCCGAGCTCGCGACCCGGGATCCGTTCACGAAGCGGGTCCACGACAGTTTCGTCGCGTTCCGCGAGCGCGCGCGCGCCTGGGCGGCGGTGTCGGAAGTGCCGTTCTTCCAGTCGCGCACCTGAAATCGCTTTCGTTGTCAATGTGAACCAGGTCACAAAAACAGCGTGTTACGCGATTTGTTGCAAAGCAGCGTGACGTTCGATTCAGCCTGCGTATAGTCGCCCGGCCTTCCCGGATCAGGGAATGGCGGGGCGATGGTCAGGGGGGTTCTCCATCGCGCGCATCCGGTACCCGTCTGTCGTCGGCACATCGCCGGCACAGCAGCGTGCGGTCTGCGTCGCGACGGCTTCCCCGAAGTCATCGGGGAGACATTCAAAAGAAATCCATATCCTTACAAAGGGGATTCGAACAGTGGGCAATTTCACGCAAAAGCCTGTGGTCCGTGGTTTCACATCTTTCTCGTTGCTTGCGCTGGCCATCGCGGCCGGCACGGCAGCGGCAGCCGAGCGCCCCGACCTGCACCAGCAGGACGTGCGAGCGATCAACCAGCAGTATGCGAAGGTCATCGCGGATCTCGGCGCCATCGCCGACGCGCCGGCCCGTCACGCCGAAATGCTGGGACTCGATGCATCGTCGACCTTCAAGGTGCTCGAGAAGCACGTTGATGCCGACGGCACCACGCACTACCGCTATCAGCAGCTTTTCCGTGGCATCCCGGTGTTCGGCGAGCATGTCGTCGTCAGCGAAAACAAGTCCGGCATCAAGAACCTGTTCGGCCGCATGGCCGTCGGTCTCGATCGTGAACTCGCCGCAGGCGCCAAGTCGCGCTTCGATGAAGCCAGCGCCCTCGAGCTCGGCAAGCGCGCCGCCCTCGGCAAGCGCCTCGCCGGTGCCTTGATCGAACGCCAGAACGCACAGCGCGTCGTCTTCATCGACGACGAGGGCAAGGCCTCGATGGCGTTCCTCACCGAAGTCCTGGCCGACAAGGTCGGCGGCGGCGCCCCGACCCGCATGTTCACCATCCTCGACGCGAACAGCGGCAAGGTGCTGAAGCAGTGGGATGGCCTCGCGCACGCGCTCGTGGGTACCGGCCCCGGCGGCAACACGAAGACGGGCCAGTACGAGTACGGCACCACCTACGGCTACAACGACGTGACGCAGAGCGGCACGACGTGCACGATGACCAACAGCAACGTCAAGACCGTCAACCTCAACGGCGGCACCTCGGGCACCACGGCGTTCGCCTACACGTGCCCGCGCAACACCGTGAAGACCATCAACGGCGGCTATTCGCCGCTGAACGATGCGCACTATTTCGGCGGCGTCATCTACAACATGTACCAGAGCTACATCAGCAAGGCACCGCTGACCTTCCAGCTGTCGATGAAGGTGCACTACAGCTCGAACTACGAAAATGCATTCTGGGACGGTTCGGCGATGTCGTTCGGCGACGGCGCCAGCACGTTCTACCCGCTGGTCTCGCTCGACGTGTCCTCGCACGAGGTCTCGCACGGCTTCACCGAGCAGAACTCGAACCTGACCTACTCCGGCATGTCCGGCGGCATGAACGAAGCCTATTCGGACATGGCCGGCGAGGCCGCCGAGTACTTCATGAAGGGCACGAACGACTGGAAGGTCGGCGCAGACATCTTCAAGGGCACCGGCGCATTGCGTTACATGAACAATCCGCCGCAGGACGGCAAGTCGATCGACAACGCCGCGAACTTCACCAGTTCGATGGACGTGCACTACTCGTCCGGCGTCTACAACAAGGCGTTCTACCTGCTCGCGACCAAGACCGGCTGGACCACGAAGAAGGCGTTCCAGGTCTTCGCGCGTGCCAATGACCTTTACTGGACCGCCAGCAGCACCTTCAACCAGGGTGCCTGCGGCGCCGAAACGGCCGCGACCGATCTCGGCTTCGTCAAGGCCGATGTCACCGCCGCCTTCACCTCGGTGGGCGTGTCCTGTGCAACGACCCCGCCGCCGTCGGGTGGTGGTGCGCTGACCAATGGCGTGGCCAAGACCAGCCAGTCGGCAGCGGCCGGTGCTTCCCTGAACTACACGTTGGTGGTGCCGTCGGGCGCAACCGGCCTGAAGTTCGTGACCTCCGGCGGTACGGGTGATGCCGATCTCTACGTCAAGTTCGGCAGCGCGCCGACCACGACCAGCTACACCTGCAAGTCGGAAGGCGGCACCAATGCCGAGACCTGCAACATCGCGACGGCCCAGGCCGGTACCTACTACGTGATGGTGAAGGCCTACACGGCGTTCTCGGGCCTGTCGATCACCGGCAGCTACAGCACCGGCACGACACCGCCGCCGACCACGCAGACCTACAGCAACACCGCCGACTACCAGATCCGCGACAACACCACGGTGGATTCGCCGATCACGGTCAGCGGTCGCAGCGGCAATGCGCCGAGCACGGCGTCGGTCACGGTCGCGATCGTGCACACCTACCAGGGCGACCTGAAGGTCGATCTCGTGGCCCCGGATGG
>DATMVT010000123.1:0-7262 GCA_035562895.1 Patescibacteria group bacterium
GAAACGTGCTCCGATGCGCGAAGCGCGGCCAGGGTTTAGTCGATCCATCCGGCAACGGCGATTCCGCTCAGTCGCAGCGCCCGGGGCCGAACGTCGCGGGGTCGGTTTCCAGCCCATCGACGAACACCGGGTCGCCGACCAGGGTGCTGAATTCGCTGGTGTTGCCGTCGGCATCGACGGCGAGTGCGGTCAACGGCAGGATGTTGCCGTCGCCCTCGAGCAGGAAGGCGCGCGGCTGTTGCGCGTCGGATTCGCCATAGGTGTCGGATGCGATCAGCTCGCGCCCGCCGCCATGGCAGCCGCCGCGATGGAAATGCACGGTGAGGGGGTAGCTGCTGAATGCCGGTGCGCTGTCGACGACATAACTCAGGGCAACACTGCTGCCGCCGCCGTCGGCGACGAAATCGGCGGGCAGGGTGATGATCGGATGGTTCTGGAAACGATTGCCGCCATAGACGCCGACCGGATCCGTTCCGGGTGCGTCGGCATCGTCGGTGTCGTTGTCGGTCGGGCCGTCGAAGCCGTTGCTTCCCGCGAGGTCGATGGCGATGCCGTGATTGCCGGTGAAGACGTTGCCGACGATCGGCGCGCGCCAGCAACTGCCGATCGCGACACCGGCGTGACGATTGTGGGCGATGACATTGCCTTCGCCCGGGCCGTCGCCGCCGATCAGCACGCGGCAGAAGCCACCGATGCCGACGAGAACCGCCGGAAAGTTCGAGGCGCGGCCATTGCCGAGCGCGCGATCGTCCAGGCCGATGCCGATGCGATTGCCCTGCACGCGCGCATGGGCAATGCCGTCGGTCGTCTGGAAGCCGCTGGCCGAAATCGCGATCGCGCTGAAGCCGTTGCCGGAGATCGTGTTGCCTTCGGCGGCTGTCGCGCCGCCGATCTGCGTGTCGCGCGGGTCGAGCAAGTACATGCCGAAGTCTTGGCGACCGGGTACGGCGGTCAGGTCGGCCGATGCACCGATGATGTTGCCCTGGATCCGCAGGCGCGTCAGTCCGTACTGCGTGCTCAGCCCGTAGTCGCGATTCGCGGCGATGACATTGCGCTGCGCCGGATTCGTTCCGCCCACGCGCACGTCGCCGCCGAGGGTGATGCCGGTGCCGTTGGGCACGGCGGTCTGGCCGCTGATGTCGACGCCGATGTGGTTGCCCTCGACGACGTTCGGTCCCGGATTGAACTGGAATACGGCGCGCCGCCACTGGTTCAGCACGAGGCCGCGCAGCGTCAGCGGGGCATAGGCGGTGAATCCGTCGTCGGCGTTGTTCGGACCGCGGACCTCGATCTTCAACACATGCGCGATCGGCGCCGGCGAAGGTTGGGCGTTCGGCGCGGCGCCGGGCTGGGTGAGGCCGTCGATCACGAGGGCATCGAGCACGTTGGGCAACGCGCTGGCGGCGCTGATGCGCCAATGCGCGGTATCGACTTGATAGCCCGCGTCGGACTCGGTCATCGCGAAATGGATGACATCCGCGCCGGGCAGGGCGTTGGCGCGTTCGATGGCGCCGCGCAACGAGCAGTCGGCGGGTGCGAGGTCGATGCAGGCATCGAGCTGCGAGTCGCTGGTGGTATCGACGATCAGGGTGGCCGCATGGCTCGTCGAGGACAACAGGAAGACAAGGGCGGTGCGATACAACATGCGATTTCTCCGGGAATGACCCTGCGTACGCCATTGCATGGCCGCGACTGACATCACATCGCCGGTCCCCGTTCGCTGTCACCTTTGCTTCGCGTTCTGCGTATGTCGAGTCAGGACTCCAGGGAGACACGATGCGCTGCCATTGGCTTGCCGGAATTGCATTGACGCTTGGATTGCCGACCGCGATCGCGCAGGTGGCGACGCCGAACCCGATCCTGTTCGTGACCCAGTTTCCGATCACCGACGACTTCGCGGCGATCGGCTCGGTGTTCGCGAACCACCGCGGCGACACGCATTTGACGGGGCGCGGTGGCGATCTTCACCTGCGCTACGGCGACGGCACGCTGCGCAACCTGACGCGCGAGGCCGGGTTCGGCGAGTCCGGCGTGATGCAGGGCGCGAACGCGATCGCGGTGCGCGACCCGCACGTGCACTGGTCGGGAACCAAGGCGGTGTTCGCCATGGCGGTCGGCGCGCCCACGCAGCAATACCAGTGGATCACCAGCTACTTCCAGCTCTATGAAGTCAGCGGTTTCGGTGTCGGCCAGACCGCGCAGATCAGCAAGGTTCGGAACCAGCCGGGAGACACCAACAACGTGATGCCGATCTACGCGTCGGATGGCCAGATCATCTTCGTCTCCGACCGTTCGCGAAGCGGCGAACGCCATCTCTATCCGCAGCATGACGAATATGAATCGACACCGACGCCGACCGGTTTGTGGAAGCTCGATCCGGCAACGGGCGCCTTGATGTTGTTGCAGCATTCTCCTTCCGGTTCCTTCGATCCGCTCGTCGACAGCTTCGGGCGCGTCTTGTTCACGCGCTGGGATCATCTGCAGCGCGACCAGCAGAACGAGTCGCCGGGGAATGGCTACGGCACCTTCAACTGGACCTCGGAAGCGGCGAATGCGGCGGCCACGTCGGATCGCGGCGAAGTGTTCCCGGAGCCGCGCATCGCCATTCCCGGCAGCGGGGTCGAGGGCTTCACGATCAATCACTTCTTCCCGTGGCAGGTGCATCAGGACGGCACCGGCGAGGAAACCCTGAACCACCTGGGGCGTCACGAACTGCACAGCTACTTCAATCGCAGCTTCAACACCGACGCCAACCTGGTCGAATTCATCAGTGCGGTGTCCGGGCGCGTCAATCCGCGCGACGCGTTCAACTTCCTGCAATTGAGCGAAGACCCGAATGTGCCGGGTCGCTACTACGCGGTCGATGCGCCGGAATTCAACACCCAGAATGCCGGGCAAGTGATCCGCTTTGATGCCGCGCCCGCGGTCAATCCGGCGGACGTGGTCATCGACTACATCACCCATCCGGACACCGAAGGCACGACACCATCGGCCGACCACAGTGGCCACTACCGCAATCCGGTGGTGCTGGCGAACGGGATGCTGATCGCGGCCCATGCCGCGGCCCAGGGGGGCGCCGGCAACAACGGCACGCGCGCGAATCCCGACGCGATCTATAAGTTCCGGTTGCAGCGACTGGGTGCCGTCGGCAACGGCTTTCAGGCGGCGAACGGGGCGTTGACGAACGGTCTGTCGCGTTCGGTGCAGTACTGGGATCCCGATGTGCTGGTCAGTTACGACGGCCCGTTCTGGGAACTGTCGCCGGTGGAGGTGGTGGCGCGTCCGGCACCGACGGCAGCCATCGCGACGACGGCCGCGCCCGAGCTTTCCGCCTATACCCAGCGCGGCGTGATCGAGCATTCGTTCAAGCAGTTTCTGCGCGCGAACGGGCTCGGCGTGCTGGTGATGCGCGACGTGACCGCGCGCGATGCGCTCGACCGGCAGCAGCCGTTCAACCTGCGTGTGCCGGGCGGTCGCCAGACACCGGCGAATCCGACCGGCGCGGTTTACGACATCGCGCACATGCAGTTGCTGCAAGGCGACCAGATCCGCGGCATCGGCGGCATCGCGACGCCCGCGCCCGGGCGACGCGTCCTCGCGCAGTTCATGCACGATGCGACGGCCAGCGAGTTGAATGGTCCGAATGCCGATGGCCCGGTCGGCAGCGTGCCGATCGCCAGCGACGGCTCGGTGGCCGCCTATGTGCCGGCGCAACGCGCACTGAGCTGGCAGGCCACGGCGCCAGACGGCACACCGGTGGTGCGCGAACGCTTCTGGATCACCGTGCAACCCGGCGAAGTGCGGGCTTGCGACGGCTGCCATGGCGTGAACAAGCTCGGGCAGGCCGGTCAGGTCGCGTCGACGCAGACAGCGCAGGCGTTCCTCGATCTGCTGGCGCGCTGGCGCACCGACGTCGGCTGGATCTTTGCCGACGGCATGGAATGAGACGTCACTCGCGATAGACGAAGCGCCCGTCCTCGATCTTCATCACGACACCGTCATTGCCGGTCAGGGTGCCGCTGAAGGTGGCTTCGACCCGCGGCGGATCGGCCTGCGCGACGGTGACGTCGACGATCAGGTCGTAGCCCATCATGCTGCCGGCGATGAAACGCTCGGGCGTGTAGTTCGCGAGTTGCGCGACGCTGCCGGCGGCATCACCGGTCGCGATCGCGTAGCGGCCCGGCCCGTCGATGCCGAACAGGTTGATGTTCATCGTCTGTTCGTGCGCATCCTTGCGCCCGCGGGCACCGGCGATGATCAGCGCGCGTTCGTACCCGGGTGGATGGAAGGCACCGAAAACGTCGTGGTCGGCGCGCCATTCGACGCCGTCGACGCGCATGGACAGTTGATCGGCCGCCGCAGCGGCGGGCGACATGCCGGCACTCGCGGCAGAGGGCATTGTCGTGGTCGGCGACGCGGTGTTTCCGCAAGCGGCGAGGATCAGGACCGTCAAGGAAGTGCCGAGGAAGTGAAGGGGACGCATGTGGGACTCCGGTTCAATCGTTGCGGGTTTCAAAGCCGTCGGCGAACAGGACGAAGGCCGGCGTGATTTCGTCGAGCTGGCGCTCGATGGCGCCGCTGTCGCAGCGTGCGTCGAGGTCGCCGTCGCCGTCGATGGGCGCGGCTTGTCCGCGGGCGTCGGCGGTTCGTCCGCTGGTGCAGTCGGCGTGGTCGACCACCGGGCTGCCCGCCATGGGGACGAACGCCGCGATCGTGCCGACATTGTTCGACAACGGGTGCAGTTGCAGTGCCGTGCGCGTCGCGAGGGTCACGTCGGTGGCCTGCGCTGGGTTGCATTCGGCGGGCATGAAGTTCCAGCCCGCTGACAAGATTGCACCGGGTCCGCCACATGTGATGCCGTTGCTGCCGAACACCAGGCTGTTGCGAATCGTCAGGTCGCTTTGTCCATCGACCAAATAGATCGAAGCGCCGCTGTCGCCGATGCCATCCAGCAGGGTGGCGTGCGACAGTTGGACTTGCGAGGTCAACGTGCCCGGGGCGCCGTTGGATTCGATCGCCAGGTCGCCGCCTTGTCCGCCCACGTCGGTGGCGCGATTGCCGCTGAAGACGAGATTGTGCAAATGGATGCTGCCGGTGTTGCGCGCGTAGATGGCACCGCCGGCGTCCGAGGCGACGTTGTCGATGAAGCCGGTCGTCGTGATCGGTGGCGTGAATCCTTGCTGGTAGATCGCACCGCCCTGGACCGAACTGTTGCCTTCGAACTGCACGCCCTCGTAGATCGGGAGATGGCTGGTGGCATAGATCGCGCCGCCGGCGGTCGTGCTGCTGTTCTGCCGGAAGACCACGTTGCGCAGTTGCGTGTAGGCGGTGAAATCGGTATCTCCGATGGCAAACGTCGCTTGCAAGGTCATTGCACCGCCGAGGGCGGCCGCGTTGCGTTCGAAGCGTGTGTCTTCGAGCAACACCTGGCCGCGCGAATAGATCGCGCCCCCTGACGGGGCAAGATTGCCGGTCATGGTGCAGCGATCCATCGCGAGTTGCCCCAACGCGCCGCCGAGGCCCGGGCTCGGACCGAACACGAAGGCGGCACCGCCCGCGCTGTCCGCTTCGTTCTCCTCGAAGCGACAGTCGGTGAACAACGCCCGATTGAGGACCGAGCGCGGCGCGCCTGCACCGGTCGCGAAGCCACGAAGCGACAAGGCGGCGCCGCTGTCGGCACGATTGCCGATGAAGCGGACGTGTGCTCCGCCCGCAACCGCACCGTCGTAAAGCACGATCGCGCCGCCGTCGGCGAATGCGCGATTGTCGCGAAACTCGCTGTCGATCAATCGCGCGTAGTCGTTCCCGATGCCTCGCAGCGCCAAGGCGCCGCCTTGATCGGCCTGGTTGCCGACAAAGGTGTTGCGTTCCGAGTCCAGTCGCGCGAACCAGATCTGGATCGCGCCACCCTCGCCGTCGACGGCGTTCGTGCGATTGTCCGAGAACAGGCTGTCGAGCACGGTCAGCGGCGCATTGCTCGCGATGGCGCCGCCAAATTCGGCGACATTGCCGATGAACTGGCTGCGTTCGATGCGCAAGCCGGCACCGGCGTCGACATGGATGGCTCCGCCCGAACCCTGTGCGAGCGACTCCCGGATCGTGCTGTCTGCGATCAGTGCGCTGGTGCCCGTGCCGACCTGGATGGCGCCACCGTGGCTGGCGAAAGCACGGCCGCGGCGCAGCGTGAGACCGCGCACCTCGACTTGGCTTTGCGCGCCGGTGATCGCGAGCAGGCCCGTGCTGTCCTGGCCGTCGAGCGTGACCATGCCGCCCCCATCGACGATCGTGGCGCCGGTCAGCGTCTTGCGTGACGTCAGCGGGATCGTCGCGGGCAACGGACCGCAATCGAACGTGAGGTTGCCGCCCGGGAAGTTCGCGCCGGGATACATCTGCCCGAGTGCGACGTCGAGCGCGGCTTCCGTGCAGGACGCGACGCCGCCGTTTCCGACGACCGCATCGTCGGCGCGAGTGGCGTGGGCCAGCGTGATGGCAGCCCATGCGAGGGACCAACGAAGCAAGCAGGGAGTCGACATGTCAGAACGTCTCGAAGCCGTCGATGAACAGGTCATCCGGAAGTTGTCGCAGGCGTGCGACGACATAGCTTCGGGTCATGCTCGCGCTGCTGTAGCTGGCGCCGACGAGCACGGGTCGCGCTTCGGCATCGAGTGCCAGGGCGTTCGCGGTATCGCGGGTGAGGTCGATGCCGCTGCCGAAGCCGAAGCGCGCCGCACCGGCGAAGCCAAACGATGCGTCGAGCGTGCCGTGGTCGTCCATGCGCGCGACGACGGCATCACTCGGGTTGCGATTGAATCGCTCGTTGACGTAAGTCCCGGCCACGATGATGCGACCCGTCGGCTGCAGGACGATCGTCACTGCGCCGCTCAAGCGCGGACCGATGCCGGGCGTGTCTTCCGGCCGGATCCGGATCGGCGCAAAGCCGGCATTGCCGAAGGCCGCGTCGGGCAGCCAGCCACCAGGCCCCGGGATCAGCCGCAGCACGCCCGCGAGTGACATCGCGTCGCCCGGGTCGCAGCCGAGCAGGACCCGCGATGACGGATCGATCGCGATCGACGAGACGAAGGCACACTGAGGCAGGAACAGGCCGTTGCTTCCACCGACGTCGGGATCCAGCGTTCGATCCGGCAACAGGCGGAACAGTCGGCCGCCGTCGCCGACACCGCTGCCGCTGCGGTCGCCGGCAAACCACAGGCTGCCGTCCGAAGCGCGCGCCATGCCGCGCAGCTCGAGCAGGCCGGCGGCGT
>DATMVT010000124.1:0-7067 GCA_035562895.1 Patescibacteria group bacterium
GATGGTGATCTTCGACCCACCCACCTCGCCCACCAGTCGCTCGAGGCGCTCGCGGAACTCGGGCGCATCCGCCCCACCGGCGACCTGCACCCAATCCACGCCGCGCTGGCGCGCCAGCGCGCCCAGCTCGTCCATACCCGGGAATTCCCGCCCCGGCGTGTAGAAGTTGAACAGGGTGACGCGGTTCGGCCCCTCGACCTTGTCGTCCTGCAACCAGGCGATGAAGGGCGACAAGCCGACGCCACCCGCGATCCACACTTCGGCATCGCCTGCAGCGGCGTTGCGCCGGAAACGACCGTAGGGCGCGTATACCTCGGCATGCATGCCGGGCGCGGCTTCGGCCACCAGCTTGCCGGTGAAGTCACCAAGCGCACGGATCACGAACTGCACCGGCTGGTCGGCGGCACCGGCGCTGGCCAAGGTGAAGGGATGCGGCTCGCGCAGCCCTGGATGCAGCAGACGCAGAAAGCCGAACTGACCCGCATCGAACGCGATGCCGCGCCCCACCGGCATGAGTTCCAGTCGAACCGAGGAAGGCCCCGGCCTGACCGAGGTGATGCGGTATTCGGCGTGGCGCGAGAAGAACGGATACAGCAGCAGCTTCCAGATCGCGCCCGCCACACCCAGCGCTGCACAGATGGCCAGCCACAGGCCCGCCGGCGAAGCCAGCGCGATCGGCGACTTGAAGCTGAGCCAATGCATCACGACGATGAGGAACAGCGGCCCGGACAGCTTGTGCCACCAGCGCCAGGTGCCGTAGGGAATCTTTCGGTTGAGCGCCAGCATGACGATCAGGACCAGCGCCACATAACTCAATTGCCGCACCAGCCGCGTCCAGAAGGGCGGCAGCGACAGGATGGAAGCGGTTTCCCAATCCGGTGCGCCGGCCTTGAACACCAAGTGCACCGAGGCCAGCACCAGTGCCCACACACCCAGCCACTTGTGCACCTCGTAGACGCGATCGAGCCCGCCGAACAGACTCTCGACCCAACGCCAGCGCGCGCCCAGCAGGGCCGCCATGCCCATCATGGCCAAGGCCGCCACGCCGGCGGATAGGCTCATGGCGGCGGTGGACACCCAGTCGACGTTTGGAATGGCCGCCATCACGCTAGCGGTGCTGACGGTCGCGATCGCGATCAGGAAGGGCGTGGTGGTGATGCGCATGTGGATCTCCGCCGAGTCGGGCTCCGCTCAGGGTACGTCCGACACAGTCGGCCACGCTTGACCGACATCAATCCTCCAGACCGATCTGGGGGCGCACACGGCCGCGGCGCCCCGATCGCGTCACTCGGCCTGGGCCGAACCCCGGGTAGGCCGGGAGCGCGAGCGAGCCCGGACGGCCGAGCCCCAGTAACCGAGATGGGCGCGGATCCGGAGCGCGCGGAGACCGTCGGTCCAGGCACGCCGACGCCGCCCGAGGCGGCCTGCGATCAACGCCTCGATCGCTTCGATCACGCGATCGGCGGAAGCGCCGTCCCGATACGGATGGATCGCGGCGGCGTAGGCTGCGGTCGCCGCAGCGCGCACCGGATCGCCGGCAAAGGCCATGCCCAGCATTCGACGCAGATCCGACGGTTCGTCGAAGTCGAACATGAAGGACTTGGGCGCGGCATTGCGGAAAGTGATCACCGGCTTGCCGAGGACCGCGAACTCGGAAGTCACCGAAGTCGTGTCGGCGACCAGCACGTTCGCGACTCGAAGCGCCGCGGGAATCTCCTCGGTCTCGACGAAGCAGGCATTGGGCCCGGCCAGCCGGCGGTAGGCGTCAACGAGCTCGGGCGCGCACTTCGGGTGCAGGGTCAGCAGCCAGAAATGGTCGCCGCGCCGAACCTCGGCGGCGACGACATCGAGCAGCCTCGGCGCCGCGCTCAGACGGTGCGAGAAGGTCGACGCGAACAGCACGACCGGCCGCTCTCCCGCATTCGCGCGCAGTTCGAGCGCGCGGGCAGGCGCCTCGCGGAACAGGGGATCGAGCTTCGGCCAGCCGGTTTCGACCACCGCGAAACCGCCATGCGTGTGCGACAGCGCCGTGAAACGCGCCGTCGTCGCCGGTCCCTGCGTGCAGTAGAGGTCGAACAGCCCGCGGATCCGGTAGTGGCCGCGCTCGGGCCGACGCTTCTCGACGTCGAAGCCGTGGAAGACCTGCACTTTGGCGCCGGCCAGGAACGGCGGCACCCAGTTCGCCGCGGTGATCACGGCGCGCCAGTCGGTCACCACCGCATCGGCGAGATCAACTGGACGCACATCCCCCGCGAGCCGCGCACCGGCCGCGCCGTCGACGAACCATGCGGCAACGGAATGCCCTTGCGCTTGCAGCCGATCCGCGATCGGTTGCAGGATGGGCAACGCATACCGCTCGGTCGCGAACAGAAGGAATTCGGCCATTCACGCTTCCTCATCAATCGACCGCCAAGACCTTGGGCGGCCCCGGCTCTCCGCCTGCATTATCACCCTGGACGAAGCCGACCGCATCGGTCGCTGCCTGTCTTCGCTCGACTTCTGCGATGACCTCGTGGTGCTCGATTCGGGGTCGACCGACGGCACCGCCGAGATCGCCCGCAGCCACGGCGCCCGCGTCATCGTTCGCCCGTTCAGCGGCTACCGCAGCCAGAAGCAGGCCGCGATCGATGCCGCCATGCACGACTGGGTGCTTTGCCTCGATGCCGACGAATGGATCGACCCCGATCTGCGCCGGTCGATCCTGGTCGCGCGCGACGCCAGCTTCCGCGATGTCGCGGGCTATCGTTTCGCGCGCTTGAGCGACTACTTCGGTCGATCGCTGCGCCACGGCAACGCCTACCCGGACCGGGTGTTGCGCCTCTTCGATCGTCGCCGCGGCGGCTGGCGCGGACAGCGCGAGGTGCATGAACGGGTGTCGGTCGATGGCCGAGTCGCGACCCTGGCCGGCGACCTGCGGCACACGCCGTACCGCAGCTTGACCGACCAACTGGCCAAGACCGAACGCTACGCGCGGATGATGGCCGAACACGACCACGCGAAGGGCAAGCGCGCGTCGCTGGCGAAACTGGTGCTCGCGCCGGCCTGGCGCTTCTGGCGCGGATATGTCCTCCGCGGCGGATTCCTCGACGGCTGGCATGGCCTCGTCTATGCCTACGTGCGCGCCAACTACGTGCGCCAGAAAACGATCATGCTGTGGCTGCTCGAACACGGTCAGCCGCTCGCGACCCAACGGGCCGACCTGTCCGTGGCGGAGGATCGATGAGCCTGCAGGCCCTCCTTGCCCGCACCCGGATCGCGGTGGTCGTCACCAGCTACAACTATCGCGACTTCGTGGTCGAGGCCGTCGATTCGGCGCTGGCGCAGACGCGCGCGCCCGACGCGATCGTGGTCGTCGACGACGGCTCCACCGACGGCTCCGCCGACCTGCTGCGCGAGCGCTACGCCAACGACCCACGCATCACCCTGCTCTGCGGTTCCAACAGCGGCCAATTGGGTGCGTTCCAGCGCGGCATCGCCGCCGTGGACACCGACGTGATCTGTTTCCTCGACGCCGACGACCGTTGGGAACCCGGTCATCTGGACGCCATCGGCGCTTGCTTCGACGCGCGCGCGGATGTCGACATGGTCTATGCCGACGTGCGCTTGTTCGGGAACCAGTCGCGCACGATCGCCTATGCCCGGCAGCCACTGGATCTCGGCTACACCGCGCTCGCCACCTGGGCCCTTGCCCATTGGTACGGCGCTCCGACGTCTGCACTGGCGCTGCGGCTCGACCTGGCGCGGCGCTGCGTCGATCTGCCCGAGGATCTCGCCAAGCACTGGCGCCTGTCCGCCGACAACTGTCTGGTCTTCGGCGCCAGCGTGCTCGGCGGTCGCAAGTACTTCCTGCCCTCAGGCACGGTCGGGTACCGGATCCACGGCCGCAACGGCTGGTGGTCGAAGCGCGGACCGGACGAGTCGTATCGCAACCGCCTGCGCTCCCGGGCCTTGATCGCGCACTACGCGCGCGTCGCCGGACTCGATCCCGAGTGCTTCGAGCTGATCAAGCACGAGCACGCGACCAAGCCCACGCCGAGCTGGCCAGAGACGCGCCGCTACATGCGGGTCGCCTGGCAGCGATCGCGCTCGACCACGAAGGGCATCGAGCGCGCGCTCGGGATCCTGGCGCGGCACCTGCGCATCGCGATGCGGCAACGACCGCGCCGCAAGGACGTGGACGCGTGAGGTTTCACGCCGGCCTTCGCGGGCGACGGGCCGACTGGATCCTGGCCCTGGTCGCATTGCTGATGCTGGGCGCCGGACTCGGCCTGCGCGACCCCTGGCCGTCGGACGAACCGCGCTTCGCGCTCGTCGCCAAGCACATGGTCGAGACCGGCGACGTGCTGTTCCCGCGACGCGGCACCGAGCTTTACGCCGACAAGCCGCCGTTGCTGATGTGGGCGCAGGCGGCGTTCCATCAACTCACCGGTGAATGGCGCATCGCCTTCTTGTTGCCCTCGCTGCTGGCCGCACTCGGCACGCTGTGGTGCGTGCACGACCTCGGGCGACGGCTGTGGTCGCCGCCGGTCGGACGCTATGCCGCGTGGGCCTTGCTGTTGAGCTTGCAGTTCGCGTTCCAGGCCAAGCGTGCTCAGATCGATCCGCTGGTCGTGTTCTGGATCACGCTCGCGAACTGGGCCCTGCTGCGACATCTGCTCGTGGCACCGGACGGGCGCCTGTGGGCGCTCGGCTGGGCCGCGGCCGGGCTGGGCACGATCACCAAGGGCGTCGGTGCGCTGGCCTTGCTGATGCTGCTGCCGGCGACCGCAGCCGCATTCGCCGGCTGGGGCCGGGTGCGGCTCGACGTGCGCGAGCCGCGCTTCTGGCTCGGTCCGCTGGCCTTCGTGGTCACGGTGTCGATCTGGCTGGCGCCGATGTTGGCCGTGGCATTGACCCACGCCGAACCCGGCTATCGCGACTACGTGCGCGAAATCCTGTTCCAGCAGACCGCGCAACGTTACGCGCATTCGTGGAATTCGCTGCAGCCGCCCTGGTATTTCGCCGGCGTGATCGCGACGCTGTGGCTGCCGACGGCACTCTTGCTGCCGTTCGCGCTCGCGCCATGGCGGCGCCGACTGGCCCGGCGCGACCCGCGCTATCTGCTGCCGCTGGTCTGGGTCGGGCTGGTGCTGGTGTTCTTCTCGATTCCGGCCGGCAAGCGCGACGTCTACATCCTGCCGGCGCTGCCGATGCTTTGCCTGGCGCTGGCACCGCTTTTGCCGGGACTCATCCGGCGGCGCGGCGTGCGCGTGCTCGCCTTCGTGTTCGCAGCCACCATCGCGCTGACGATGCTTTCAACCGGCCTCGCGATCGGGTTCGGCGAGCCCGCGTTCGAGCGAAAACTCGTCACCGAACGCGGCCTCGTCGGCGGAACCGAGGTCCTCGCCGCGGCGCTTGCCGGTATCGGCCTGGTCGGCGCACTCGCGCTGGCGATCGGCCGACTCAAGGGCGCGATCCCCGCACTCGCGACGACGCTGGCGTCGCTGTGGATCACGCTCGGCTTCGTGATCGCGCCGCTCGTCAACGATGCCGCCTCCGGGCGCGGCGTGATGGCCGCGGTCGAGGCACGGCTCGCACCCGACGACGAACTCGCGATCGTCGCGTGGAAGGAACAGATGCTGTTCATGGCCTCGCGTCCGGCGACGACCTTCGGCTTCGCGACGCGCTGGTCCGAACAACTCGCCAAGGCCATGACCTGGCAGGCCGAACATCCCGGAACGCGCTGGCTGCTGGTCCAGGAAGCGGCGTTGACCGACTGCATCGACCGCACGCGGGCGCAGCACGTCGGACTCGCCAATCGCCGCCAATGGTGGCTGGTCCCGTCGACCGCCGTGGCCGATCCGACGTGCAAGATCGTCGGCATCGAAAGCCAGAACCAGGCCGACGGTCAGGACGACTGAGCGCGGTCGTCGCGCGACCGTGTCGCGAGCGCATCCCGGTAGGCGGCTTCGGTCGCCGCGACGAAGCGGTCGCTGCCGAATTCGGCCAATGCATGCGCGCGCGCCGCCTGCCCCATCGCGGCCAGGCGCGCGCGGTCGGCCAGCATCGTGCGGATCGTCGCAGCGATGGCCGCAGGATCCCGCGGCGGCACGATCCAGCCGTCGACGCCGGGCGCGATGTTCTCGGGCAGGCCGGCATAACGCGTCACCAACACCGGCTTGCCCATCGCCATCATCTCGCGGCAGGCGATCGAGATCGTCTCGACCGCGTGCGACAACACGAAGCCGGCATCGCAGGCCGCGATCGCCGGCCGCACGTCGGCGAGCAACCCCGCGAAACGCACCTGCTCGCGCAAGCCCAGCGCGTCGATGCGCGCCCGGTCGCGCACCGAAGGATCGCGCCCGCACAACAGGACACGGCAAGCCGCGCGCTCGTCCGGCGCCAACATTGCAATCGCCTCGATCAAGTCCATCCAGCCCTTGAACGTCGCCGTGCCGGCCACCGAACCCAGCACCAGCGGCCCGCTTGATTCGTCTTGGGCCGCGTCGTCCGGAAACCAGCGTCGGCGCGCGGCGATCGCCTCCTCGGCCGAGCAAGGTGCGTAGCGCGCGGTATCGACGCCGTTCGGCACCAGTGCAATGCGGCAACGGCGATACGACGTCGTCGCCAATTCATCGCGACTCCACGCCGACACGGCGATCACCAGATCGGTCGCGCGTGCCCGCCAGCGGTGGCCGAAACCACGCAACGGCTTCGAGTTGTGTCGCACGAACACGACCAGCGGCCGCGAGCGCCGTCCGCGCAAGGCCGCGAGGACCAGTCGATGGTCGGCGGAACCGGCAACCTGCACCACATCGACCGGATGCGCGTCGAACCACGCCGACAATTGCCGCAATGCGCGTCGTCGCGCGAACCATTCGTTCAACGCATGCGGAAAGGGCTGGGCGAGCACCGCGACACCGGCGAGCAGCGACGCCTCGCGCTGCAGCCGACTGCCGGGCGGCGCGGCCACCGTCACCTCGTGACGCGTCGCGAGGCCGCCGGCCAGCGACAGCACATAGGTCGTGTGACCGCCGCCATCGGTCTCGTGGAAGTTCGTCAGCAGGATGCGCATGGGCGGCACTATG
>DATMVT010000125.1:0-4671 GCA_035562895.1 Patescibacteria group bacterium
GACGGTTCCATGGTCCCGCGCCGTCCGGGCTATTGCGCCCAGTCGTTGACGTCGGTCGTCGTTTCGCGCGTCAGCAGCACGGCCGGGATCATGACCACGCGATTCGCCACGGGGCGCTTGCGAATCATGGCGTAGCCCGATTCGACGGCCTTCTGCGCCAGCAGGTCGGGCATTTGCGCGACCGTCGCCACGATCAGCGAATCGGCTTCGCGCATGCGCGCCTTGACCTTGGGCGCGCCGTCCACGCTGACGATGAAGAATTCCTTGCGTCCGGCCTGGCGCGCGGCTTCCTCGACGCCGAGCGCGGTCGGATCGTTGATCGTGAACACGGCGTCGACGTGCGGGAACAGCGTGAGCACGTCGGTCATCTTGGCGAAGCCGCCTTCCGAGCTGCCGCCGCCGTTGCGATCCGACGACAGGACGTTGATGCCGGGCGCCGCCTTGAACACCGACAGGCATCCGGAAATGCGATCGGTGATCGATGAAACCGCCGGCCCGGAAATGATCACCACGTTGCCGATGCCGTTCAGCCGATGCACGATGTGCTGGCACGCCAGTTCGCCGGCCTGGACGTTGTCGGTGGTGAACGTGGCGTCGGCGCCGGCCGCGCGCACATCGAGCGCCACCACGCGGATGCCCGCGGCCTGGGCGCGGCGCACCGCCGGTTCAATGTCTACCGGGTCGGCGGCGATCAGCACGATCAGGTCGACCTTCTTGCTGATGAAGGCATCGATCTGATCGTTTTGCCGCTTCAGGTCGTAGGCGCTCGAAACGACGAAGACCCTGACGTCCGGCCCGACGATGCGCCGCGCGGCGTTCTCCACGCCGCGCGCGATGCGCACGAAAAACGGATTGCCAAGATCGGTCACCGTCACGCCGATGCGTCCGAGTTCGGCGGCCACGCCCAGCCCGGGCAGGATCGCCACGAGGACGATGCACAAGCCGCGCAGCAACCGCCTGGCGAGCGGTAGACGATTTTCTCGGAGTGCACCTGCCGCTTCTAGTGTCATGGTTGTTCAGCGCCTGAAGAGAGACATGGCCTGGCGAATCGCCGCATCGAGCTGGGGAATGGTGAACGGCTTGGAAAGCAGCAACTGGTCTTCGGTAAGTCCGAAACGCGCGGCCAGGATCTCGGCGGGAAGCCCCGACATCAGTATGCGCGGCAGGAAGGGATAGCGCTGCTCAATCCGGCGCATCAGTTCTACACCATGCGTATCGGAGCCCAGATCGACGTCGGAGAGGACCACCGACTGGTAGGTGTGTTCCAGCAGTTCCAGCGCCTCCTCGGCCGTCTTCGCGACGGTGACCACGTGGCCCGTCGCGCGCAGCAGGTCGGCCAGCGCCGAGCGCACATCCGGATCGTCTTCGACGAGCAGTACGGACTGGCCGGCGATCCCGTCACCGGCTTCCGGCGACGACTGTTCGCCAGCGGCTTCAGGCTTGTATTCGCGCGCGTGGGTTGGAAGATGCAGAACGAAGGACGTGCCTTTGCCTGGCTCGGTGGTGAGTTGCACGTCGCCGCCGGACTGTTTGACGAAACCATAGACGATGCTCAGCCCGAGACCGCTGCCCGATCCGGCCTTGGTCGTGAAAAAGGGTTCGAAGACGCGCTCGCTGACCTCCTGGGTCATGCCTTGCCCGTTATCGGCGACTTCAATCACGATCAGGTCGTTCTCACTGTCGTAGCTGCTGCGCAGACTCAGGATGCCGCCGTCCGGCATGGCGTCGCGCGCATTGATGGCGAGATTGAGCAGGGCGTTTTCGAGCTGGCCGCGGTCGACCCAGGCGCAGGTATCGCCGGCATTCAGTTCGAGCTCCACGGCAACGCCCTGGCCGACGCTGTATTCAATCAGGTCGGCGAGGTCGTGGATGAAGGGGTCCACCTCGACGACGCTCGGCGAGAGCGGCTGGCGGCGGGCAAAAGCCAGCAGCCGGCGGGTCAGCGTGGCGCCGCGCCTGGCCGCCGAGCTGGCGCGTGCGGCGAAGCGCTGGCTCGCGGTCGACAGGCTGGCATCCTGCTCGAGCAGATAGAGATTGCCGGTGATCGCCGCCAGCAGGTTGTTGAAGTCGTGAGCAACGCCGCCGGTGAGTTGCCCGAGCACTTCCATTTTCTTCGAATGCAGCAATTGCATCTCGACCGCACGGCGCTCGGTGAGGTCGCTGTAGAGCGTGACAAAGCCGCCGCCGGGCATCGGGTTGCTGCGAAATTCGACGACCCGGCCGTCGGCGAAGGCCAGTTCAAAGCGATAGGCCTGCTCCTGGCGGGCATGGTTGAACTCGGCGAGCACCGAGGGGGAGCCGGCGCTATCGTTGACCTGCGGCGGCAGCAGATTCTGTATCTCCTCCAGCGTCATGCCGTGCGTAATGGTTTCGCGCTTGAGGTTGAGCAGTGCCGGGTACTGGCGGTTCCAGGTAATGAGATGGCCACTGCGGTCAAAAACCGAGAGACCGTCCTTCATGCTCTCGACGACGGTGGCCAGCAGGTCGCCCTGTTCGCGAATGTCGTTGGCCATGCGCCGCACGGCGCGCGCGTTGTCGCGAAAGACCTCGAAGGCGCGGGCCAGGGCGCCAAGTTCGTCGCGCCGCCCCGTTTCCGGCGTCGACTGTTCGGTATCGCCCTGCGCCAGCTTGCTCATGACCCTGGTGATTCCGCGCAGGCTGCTGACCATGCGCACTACGACGCCGATGCCGAGAGCCGCGACGGCGATGCAGACCAGCGTCAGGATGGCAATGCCCAGCGCACCGGAACGCACCGCACGGGTGACCGATTCGCCGCGCAGATCGACCTGCTCGCGCGCGTTGCGCACGTAGTCGTTGACACGGCCGCTCAGTCGTTCGGCTTCGGCGCGAGTGCGCGAGACGAGGAAGGCCTTGCGATCGCGCAGCTGGAACTGGCGCGCGCGCAGGACGAACACGTTCTCGGGTCCGTCGAGGTTGTCGCGGATCAGGTTGACGATGCGCGAGGAAGCGAGGTTGTTGCGATCGACCTGGGCGGTTTTCTCGGTCACCCGCTGGCGCAGCAGCGCGAGCATATCGGGGTCGGTGACTTCGATGGCCGTCATCAGGTCACGAAAAATGGCGTCGATCGCCTCGCGCCCGGCTTTCGGCTGCAGCTCGCTGGGCGCGCCCATCAGCCGATAGAGGTATTCGCGCAAGTCCTCCTGCAGGAAAAGATCCTTGCGCGTGACCTCGATTAGCTCTTCAATGCTGGCCTTGAGCGCGACCAGCGCCGGGCCGGGGTCGAGTTCCCGGTTGCGCTCTTCGGGCAGCGCCAGGGCCAGTCGTTCGGCCTCAGCCAGCCGCGCGAGCAGGGCCTGCGCTTCCGACTGGAGCTGGAACGGCCGCGTGCTTTCAGCGACATAGGGCGCCATCGCGGCGATGGCGGCGGTGCGCTGCGAAAGCTCGAGCGCGCGGGCGACGTCGGGCAGGACGTGCGACTGGAAATCACGCAACGCATCGCGCGTGTCGCGAATGCCGATCCAGCCGACCAGGGCCAGCGCCATTGCCGACGCGAAGATGACGGCAAAGGCCAGGAGCAGGCGGCTGCGGACGCTGATCGGCCAGAAGCGCGCTTCGGCGGTTCCTGCCGGCATTACTCGCGCTCGTCTTGGACGCAGAAGAGATAGCCGATGCCGCGTTCGGTGCGAATGAATTCCGGATGGCCGGGGTTGCGTTCGATCTTGCGGCGCAGGCGCAGTATCAGCACGTCGATGGTGCGATCGAAGACGTCCGAGTGCTCGCCTCGCAGGTATTCGAGCAGCTGGTCGCGCGTGAGAACCCGGTTGGCATTGCGCTGAAGACCTTCGAGCAGCGTGTATTCGCTGGGCGTCAGCGAGCACGGCTGGTTGTTCTGGTCGCGCAGGGTACGGTCGGTGAGATCGAGCGTCCATCCCCCGAAGCGCGTGATTTCATGCTCGGCAGACTCGGCCCGGGCGGCGCGCGGCGATGCGAATTCGGTACCCGCCCGGCGCAGCAGTGCGCGCACGCGGGCCAGCAGTTCGCGCGGGTTGAACGGCTTCATCAGATAGTCGTCGGCGGCCAGTTCGAGCCCCAGGATGCGGTCGGTTTCGTCGCCCTTGCCAGTAAGAATCATGATCGGAATGGCGGACGACTCGCGCACGCTGCGCGCCAGCGCCAGGCCGTCCTCGCGGCGCAGGCGCAGATCGAGGATGAGCAGGGCGTAGCTCCCGTTCCTTAGCTCGGCGCGCATGGCGGCGCCGTCCTCGACCGCAGTCGCCCGCAGGCCATTGGATTCGACGAGGTCGCACAGCAGTTCTCGCATGTCGGCCTCGTCGTCGACGATGAGAACGTGCGGAACAGGATTTGCGCTCATGACCACTCCGTGCAGGGCGTTCGCCGAAATCCTCGAACGAAACGTCGCAATTCAACAAGAAAGCCAATGATAACCCTTCTTCGGGACGCTGCGACGAACACGGCCTGGACGACGCGGTAGACGCATGAACTCCGAAGTGATTTAGTCCAAAAATCTCGGTTAAAACCGCTCTCAACGCGGAGATCGCAGAGGCGCAGAGGACGCAGAGGACGCAGAGGAGAAACCGATAGCCAATTTGCGGGTGAGCTGTCGCATGGCCATAAGCCTTCGTGTTTTCTTGCCCTTTTTCTGCGTCAAATGCGGTTTCCAGTCTTAATTGAAGCTCCGCAAGCTTCATA
>DATMVT010000126.1:0-2240 GCA_035562895.1 Patescibacteria group bacterium
GTGGCGTCGTGCGCATCAGCTATTCCGGATTCGGCAATACCTACGCGTTCTGCGACGCCACGCTGGTCGCGACCGGCCTGTCCTCGGCCAGTGCCACCTGCACCCTGCCGGCGATGGTGCTGGGCACGCACCTACTCGGCGCGGTGATGGACACGCGCTACCTGCCCTTCGGCAACGCCACCACCGGCGGCAATCCGTTCGCGTCGATGAATCACGCCTTCGTCGACGACGAATTGTTCAAGGACGGGTTCGAGTAGGGCCACGCAAGGCTATGCTTGGCGCCTCGCTCGATTGACTGGCGCACCATGGAACGCATTCGCTATTCACTGGAGTTGCTGGAGCCACTCGGCGCGACGCTGTCACGTCACCAGCTTGATTGCGGGCGCTGGCGGATCGGTCGCGGCGCCGAATGCGACGTGCAATTGGATGCGCGCGGCGTGTCGCGCGAGCATGTCGAGATCGAGGTGCTGGGCGATGGCGGCTGCGTACTGCGCGACCTCGGATCGACCAATGGCAGCCGTGTCGACGGCCGACGCTTCCTTGAATTGGCCAGTCGCGGCGACTTCGTGCTCGACCTTGGCAGTGCCCGCCTGCGCTTCCGCGAACACGGCGACGAGCCGAGCGGATTCGCGTTCCGGACCGGCGCCACCGATCCCACGCTCGCACCGCAAGCACCGGCCGCAGACACCCAGCAATTGACCTTGGCGACACGCTTGCGCGACGCCCTCTGGCAGGAATTCGCCGCCGCCCGCGGTCCCTTCGACGCCGCATTGCCGCGCGTGCTCGCCAGCTTCGCGCAGGCGCTCGCGCTCGACGCCCTGCGCATCACCGACCGCGATGGCCACGTGCGCGCCGTCTGCGGCATCGACACCGAACTCGCGCTGGTGGTCGAGCACGGCGGTTGGCGCGTGCTCGCCGATGTCGCCGGCACCGCGCGTCACCGGGCATTGGCCGCCGTCTTGCCGCCGCTGCTCGACCTGTTGCCGGAACCCGAGCCCGCCCTCGCGGCCGCGGAAGCACAGTTCGATCCGCCCGGCGTGCCGAGTCGCAATGACGAACTGTTGCGTCGCCTGCGCGCCCTGCAGCGGGTCGCGCGCAGCCGCGTGAACGTGCTGGTGTTCGGCGAAACCGGCTGCGGCAAGGACGCGCTCGCGCGCTGGGTGCACGACACGTCGCCGCGCCGGAAAGGGCCGTATGTCGCGATCAACTGCGCGGCCCTGCCGCGCGACCTGCTGGAGGCGGAACTGTTCGGCATCGAGCGCGGCGCCGCCACCGGCGTCGACGCGCGTCCCGGCGTGTTCGAACGCGCCCATGGCGGCACCCTGTTCCTCGACGAACTCGGCGACATGCCGCCGGAAACCCAGGTGCGGCTGCTGCGCGCGGCCGAAGAAGGGCGCATCCTGCGTATCGGCGGCAAGCATCTGGTCGACATCGACGTGCGCCTGGTCGGCGCCACCCACCGCGACCTCGCTGCCGAAGTCGAGGCCGCGCATTTCCGGCTCGATCTGTACCACCGCCTGGCCGGCTTCGAGGTGCGCGTGCCGCCGCTGCGCGAACGCCGCGAGGACATCGCGCCGCTGGCGATCCACTTCTTCCAGCGCGCACTCGCCGAGAACCGGCTGCGCAGCCCGGGCATGAGTGCGGCGGCGCTGGCGACGCTGCAGGCCTGGCACTGGCCCGGCAACGTGCGCGAACTGCGCCAGGTGGTCGAAACCGCCACCGCGATGCTGCACGCGGGCGAAGCGCTCGACCGCGGCCACTTGCCGGAGCGCTTGCGCACGGTGGCGCTGGCGGACATCGCCGCAGCAACGTCCATGGACATCGCTGCGGGCGAGTCGACGTCGCTCGAGGCCGTCGTGCGTCGCGCCGAATGCGAAGCCCTGCGCAAAGCCCTCGCCCACCACGGCCACGGCGAAGCCGCCTGGCGCGCGCTCGGCATCGGCAAGACCAGCTTCTACAAGAAACTACGCGAACACGGCCTCGGGCGCGACGAGGCCGGCGATGCGTGATTCCGGCGCACCATAACGTCGGATCCTGTTGACTTTATCCGACGCTAAGTAACATTCTGCTCGCATGAACACCCCCGCCGCGCTCGCCACCGCATTGATCCGCAAGCAAGGTCCGGCGCGCTCGTCGGAGCTGGCGACCGCCGGCGTGGCGCGCTCGCAACTGGCCCGACTGGTCGCCGCCGGCGAACTGGTTCGCATAGCCCGTGGGCTGTACGCCCTGCCCGAGCGGAT
>DATMVT010000127.1:0-8684 GCA_035562895.1 Patescibacteria group bacterium
CGTTCCGCGATCCGGCGAGCGTGGAACTCGTTGCCCGCAGCGAGCAGGCAGAACTCGTCGCCCCCCATGCGCGCGGCAACGTCAGCGCCGCTCGCGCGGAACAACGAAGCGACATCGACCAGCACGCGATCGCCAGCCTCATGACCGAGCGTGTCGTTGATCGCCTTGAAGCCGTCGAGATCGACATAGAGCAGCCAGTGCTCGCTCATCGCCTCGCGGTTCGCCAGCACGTCGTGGAAGGCGCGCCGATTGAGCAGGCCGGTGAGCGGATCGACTGCGGCCATCTCGGCGAGCATCCGGTTCAGGCGCTCGCTCTCGCGCCGCGATGCCGCTTCGCGGGCATGCAGTTCCAGCAGATGCTGCTGGATGCGTCCGATCATCACCTTGAACCAGATCGCGAGGAAGATCGACAACATCGTCATCACCAGCGGCACGCGCTGATAGGCGGTGGCGTCCCAGCGCGGATCGATGCGCAACGGGAAGTGCCCGATCGGCAAGGTCGCGCACCAGGCCGCGACGAGAATCTGCAGCAAGGTCAGCGACGACCAGACGATGGCACTGCGGCGATCGAGCATCAGTGCCGCGATGATGACCAGGGTCGGCAGCACCATGTTGACGCCCTGGATGCGCCCGCCGGTGCCGATGTTCGCGATCGCCGCGACCGCGAACAGGATGCCGATGAACGCATTGCCCCAAAGACCGAGTCGCGCGCTCTGGCGGTATCCCAGCACGCACACCAGGCTTCCGGCGGCGGCCGCGGCGTAGTAGCCGCCAAGCGAACCCGTGGAGTAACTCAGTTCGGTCGCGGCGAAATACCCGCACGCGACCGCCGCCGCCAACCCGAATCCGACCAGCAGGAGGCTCGAAGCAAACCGCGGCACGTCGTCGCGCGGAAATCGATCCGGCGGCAGCAGGAGGTTCGCGATCGACCGAGTCACCGCATGACTCCTTCGACTCAGGGATACAACAGGCGCTGTTGCCAAGCGCCATCGCGCCATTCATGGCGATGCCGCTCGTGCAGTCGAAACGGCACGCCGTACCAGAATTCGACGAGGTCCGGCACGACGCGCAGTCCGCTCCAGTGCGGCGGTCGAAGCACCGGTGCATTCGCGAAGCGCTGTTCGGCTTCGGCATAGCGCTCGTCGAAGGTGGCGCGATCCGGCAAGGTCTGCGATTGCAGCGAGGCCCAGGCCCCGAGCTGGCTTTCGCGCGGACGCGTCACGAAGTAGGCATCGGCTTCGTCGTCGTCGACGCGCTCGACCGCGCCTTCGATGCGGACCTGCACGCCGTCGCGCAGTCGCTTCCAGTGGAAGCACAACGCCGCCCGCGGATGCGCACGCAACTGGCGCCCCTTGTCGCTGTCGAGGTTGGTGTAGAACGCGAATCCGCGGGCATCCGCGGATTTCAGCAGGACCATGCGCGACGACACGCGGCCCGCGACCTCGGCCGTTGCCAGATTCATCGCATTGGCGTCGGACTCTCCCGCCGCCCGGGCTTCGGCCATCAGGTGATGGAAGGTGTTCAGGATCTCGTCGGACAACATGCTCGGCACTCCATGCGCCGGAGTGCCGAGGCGATCCGGTGCGTCAATCGAATCGAATCACTTCGCCGGTTCGAGGCGATAACCGTGCTGGTACACGGCGCTCAGAACCCAGCCGCTCTCGCCGGTCAGCAGCATCTTCTTGCGCAGGCGGCTGACATGGGTGTCGACCGTGCGCGTGTTCACGTCACCGCCGAGATTCCAGACGTTTTCCAGCAGCGCCGCGCGACTGACGATGCGGCCGTGGCGACGGAACAGGTAGGACGCGAGGTCGAACTCGCGGTCGGTCAGGTCGATCAGGTCGCCGTTGAGCGATACCGAGCGCTTGTCGAGATCGAACTTGTAGGGCAGGACTTCCTCGACCCAGGCACCGCCGCCGCCGGTCGGCGTGTTCGCCACGCCGCTGCGGCGCAGGACGGTCTGGATGCGCGCAATCAATTCGGAGGACTTCGCCGGCTTGACCACGTAGTCGTCGGCACCGGCCTTGAGTCCGGAGACGATGTCTTCCTCGGCGGTGCGCGCCGTCAGGAAAATCACCGGCAGACGCGCGTGCGCCGATTGGCGCAACCATTCCAGCAGGTCGAGGCCCGATCCCTCGCCGAGGTTCCAGTCGAGCAACAGCAGGTCGATCGACTCGGCACCGAGACGGCGCCGGAAATCCTTCACTTCCGCGTAGGCCCGCACCAGAAAGCCCGCCTGTTCCAGCCAGACGCGATACAACTCGGCCTGGTCCCGGTCGTCTTCCAGCAGTCCCACCACTACGGCTTCGTTTGCCATTCCTGTTCCTCGGCCGCCCCGGGCGGTCATTGATTGCGTCGCAAACAACTGTTGCGAACCAGTGGCGACAATAAGCCACGGGCGCCGGAATGAAAAGCCGGAAGCGACGCCGGCAACGCGAACCGCAAGGATCGCGTTGCCGGCCGTGGCATCACTCGACGACGAAACTGATGCGCAGGTTGACGCGCCACTCGGCGACCTTGCCGTCGTCGCCGGTCACGACCTTGATGTCGCTGACCCACGCACCCTTGATGCCCTTGACCGTCTTGGCCACCTTTTTCAGGCCGGACTGGACGGCATCCTCGATGCCCTTGCTCGATGACGCGGTGACTTCGATGACTTTCGCGATATGGGCAGCCATGATCTTCCTCGCAGTGGACGACTTGTGCGGATGCACCTGAAGAGTTTACTCCTGCGGCGCTGCCATGACGCCATCCAGCAGGGCCGCGTAGCCCGCACGGAAGTCCGGGTAGCGCAGCTGGAAGCCGGTGGCGCGCAGCCGTGTCGAGTCGACGCGCTTGTTGTCGGCGGGCGGCGGGCCGTCGATGCGCGACAGCCTCGGCAAGGCCAGGCGATCGGCGATCCAGTCGAGCACTTCGGGCTGGGCGACCGGCGCCGCATCGACCAGGTTGAACAAGCCCGTGGCGCGCTGTCGCATCAGGTGCACGGCCGCCGCCGCGGCATCGTCGACATGAATGCGATTCGTGTACAGCGGCGGCTCCGACACCGGCAGGGGGGCGCCCGCGCGCACGCGTCGCAGCAGCATGTCCCGGCCCGGGCCGTACAGGCCTCCCAGACGCAACACCAGGGCATCACGCCCGCATGACCGGGCCGCGTCTTCGGCTTCGAGCAGGATCCGGCCGTTGAACCCGATGGGCTGGCACGTCGTCGACTCGTCGACCCAGCGACCCGCGTGGTCGCCATAGACCGCCGTGCTCGACACGAACACGATGCGGCCAGTGTCCGGCAGGGCCGCCAGCAAGTGACGCAAGGCATCGACATAGACGGCGCGATAGGTCGCTTCGTCGCGCGTGGCAGGCGCCAGGCAATGCACCAGCACATCGCAGGTTCCGGCAAAGCCGCGCGGGATCGGTTGCGTCAGGTCACAGGCGAGCACGGACGGATCGTGCGGCCGCGGATGGCGCGCGATGGCGCGAACGGCGGCACCGTCCTCGCGCAGACCGCGGGCGATGCGACGACCGAGGTCGCCGCTGCCCGCGATCAGCACGCGCAGCGCCGGCATGATCTCAGGCGGTGGCCGGCGACAACGGTGCGGCCGGTGGCGTGCGATTGCCGCGGTCGGGACGCGGCAAGTAGCGCAGCCAGATCAGCCAGACGACCAGCGCGTCGAGGATGATCAGCGCCTGCCACAGGTACAGATGGAACCAGTCGAACCACAGCCGGTGGCATTCCTGTCCGGGCACGCATTTCGCGGTCTCCCACTCGCCCAGGTAGAACAAGCTGATGATGCGGACGATGTTGAGACCCTGGATCGCGAGGAAGCCGAGCGCGAATCCGACCAGCCGGTTCTTCCACGGCGACGGGAACGCGAAAATCGCCGCGAACAGGATGATCACCGCCTCGACACCGTTGCAGCCGCGCTCGATCGACACGCCCCAGGCGACGGACGTGCTCTGGATGACATTGCCGGTGGTCCGCACCGAATCGTCGAACAACCGGATCAGCCAGGTCGAGAGGGTCGCGAGACTCTCGGTGAACGGCAGGATCACGAACTTTTCGACGGGACCCAGGACTTCCAGCGTGAACAAGACCAGGAGCAGGACAAGGAACAGGATCGAGAAGCGCAGCATGCCGGGAACGCGAAGGAAACGAAGGCGGCAATGCTAGCATCCCGACATGAATCCTTCGCCGAATCTGTTCCTGATCGGGCCGATGGGCGCGGGCAAGAGCACGATCGGCCGGCGCCTCGCCGCCCATTTCGCGCTGCCCTTCATCGACCTCGACGAAGAAATCGAGCGCCGCAACGGCGTGACCGTGGCGCTCATCTTCGAACTCGAGGGCGAAGCCGGCTTTCGGCAGCGCGAGTCGCGCCTGATCGAGGAGCTGTCGCTGCGCGACGGCGTCGTGCTCGCGACCGGCGGCGGCGCCGTGCTCGCCGAAGCCAATCGGCACATGCTGCACGAACGCGGCTTCGTGCTTCATCTCGCGGCGACGGTCCAGCAACAATTGTCGCGACTGGCGCGCGATGCCAAACGACCCTTGCTGCAAGCACCGGACCGGCGCGAACGGCTGGAAGCGATGGCCGCCCAGCGCAATCCGTTGTACGAGGAGATCGCCGACTTGAGCGTGACCGGTTCGAACAGCGCCGTGGCCCAGGCGGCGCGGCAGATCGCCGCGCGCCTGGAGACGCACTGGCAACGCCAAGGCGTGGCGGCATGATGCGCGTCGTCGATGTCTCCCTGGGTGCCCGCAGTTACCCGGTCAAGATCGCACCGGGCTTGATCGATGATGCCGCCGCGATCAAGGCGTCGATCGCCGGTCGCCATGTGCTGGTCGTCAGCAATGAAGTCGTCGCGCCGCTGGCGCTGGCTCGCGTGCAGCAAGCCCTGTCGGACAAATCGGTCGCGACCCTCGTGCTGCCCGACGGTGAAGTCCAGAAGTCGCTGGCCAGCGCCGACCGCCTGTTCTCCGCGCTCGCCCGAATGGGCGCGAGCCGAGACGCCACCATCGTCGCCCTGGGTGGTGGCGTCATCGGCGACCTCGCCGGCTTTGCCGCCGCGTTGTGGATGCGCGGCGTTCCTTTCGTGCAGATTCCGACGACGCTGCTGGCCATGGTCGATTCCTCGGTCGGCGGCAAGACCGCGGTGAACCTGGCGCAGGGCAAGAACCTGGTCGGCGCGTTTCACCAGCCGCGCGCGGTCCTGATCGATCCGGAATTGCTGGCGACCCTTCCCAAGCGCGAATTGCGCGCCGGATTCGCCGAAGTCGTGAAGTACGGCGCGATCGGCGACCACGGCTTTTTCGCCTGGCTCGAGCAGCACGCCGAAGCCTTGCTGACCTTGAAACCGGACAGCACCGTCGAGGCGATCGAACGCAGCGTTCGGCACAAGGCCGGCGTGGTGTCGCGCGACGAACGCGAGGACGGCGAGCGCGCCTTGCTGAACTTCGGCCACACCTTCGGCCATGCCATCGAAACCCTGGGCGAATACCGCGGCCTGAATCACGGCGAAGCGGTCGCCGTCGGCATGGTGCTGGCGGCGGACCTGTCGGCGCGCATCGGCATGGCCCCGAGCACCGACCACGACCGCCTCAACGACGTGCTCGTGCGCCTCGGCCTGCCGACCCGCATTCCACCGGGTTACGCGGCGGAAAAACTGCTGGAAGCGATGCGCCTCGACAAGAAGGCGCTCAGCGGACAGCTGCGACTGATCCTTTGGCGCGGCATCGGCCGTGCCGAAGTGGTGTCGGCCGTGCCGGATGCAACGATCATGGAAACGCTTCGCGCCGGCGGCGCGAGCTGACCGCTCGATTCCGCGCTCACTTCACCGTGATGGTGATTTCCTCCGACATCACCGGCGGATCGTGCGGGCGATGCAGATGATCGCCGAGCAGGAGGCGCAAGCGGTGCTTGCCGGGTGCGAGCTTGAGCGCGACTTCGGTCTGCCCGCCGCCGAAATGGCGATGCCGTTCGTCGTTGGGAATCGCTTCGCCGGCCTTGGGCGGCGTATCGACATCGATCAGCAGGTGATGATGCCCGGTGTTCGGATGCGCGATCCCGGCGGGCGCCACGCCCATGCCGCGCAGGCCGAAGCGCACCGCGAATTCCTGCTTCACCGTCGCACCCTCGGTCGGCTCGATGAAGTAGACGCCGGCACCGGCGGGCGCGGGTGTCGGCGCGACCGCCTCGGTCGCGAGCACGGTCGTGGACAGCAGGACCAGGCTTGAAAGCAGCAAACGCATGAGCATCTCCCGGGGGTGGTGATCCGGTCATCATAGTCGCTTCCTGCCCGAGCCCCCGATGTCCGCGATCCCGCATCCGCTGCAATCCGCCACGACCCCACCCGAAGGTGCCGGCGCCACCCTGCGCGCGCTCTGGCCCTACGTCTGGCGATTCCGGCTGCGCATCCTGGTCGCGATGGTGTTCCTGGTCGGCGCCAAGGCGGCGGCGATCAGCGTGTCGCTGCTGCTCAAGCAGATCGTCGACGCGCTCGATCCGAAACTGGCACCGCTGACCGTCCCGGTGCTGTTGCTCGCGACCTACGGCGCGCTGCGACTGGCCTCGACGCTGCTGACCGAACTGCGCCAGATCGTCTTCGCGCGGGTGATGGCGCGCACCGCGCGCTCGATCACGCTGGCCGTGTTCGAACACCTGCACGCACTGTCCCTGCGCTTCCACCTCGAACGCCGCACCGGCGCGATCTCGCGCGATCTCGAACGCGGCATGGGCGCGGTGTCGGACCTGCTCGACTGGACCGTCTACACGATCCTGCCGACCGTGCTCGAGATCACCATCGTCTGCATCATCCTGATCCGCAGCTTCGACGCGTCGTTCGCATGGATCACGCTCGGCACGCTGGCCGCGTACGTCGCCTTCACGTTCTCGGTCACCGAGTGGCGCATCCGCTACTACAAGGCGATGAACGAGGCCGACACCCACGCCAACGCGCGCGCGGTCGATTCGCTGCTGAATTACGAAACGGTCAAGTACTTCAACAACGAAGGCTTCGAGGCCGAACGCTACGACCACGGCCTGCGCACGCTCGAAGACGCCAAGGTGCTCAGCCTGAAGACGCTCGCGGTGCTGAACATCGGCCAGAGCAGCATCGTCGCGATCGGCCTGTCGCTGCTGGTCTGGCGCGCCGCCGCCGGCGTCGCCGCCGGCACCATGACGATCGGCGACCTGGTGCTGGTCAATGCCTTCCTGCTGCAGTTGTCGATGCCGCTCAATTACCTCGGCATGGTCTATCGCGAGGTCAAGCAGGCGATGACCAACATCGAGCGCATGTTCGCGCTGCTCGCCGAATCGCGCGACGTGCAGGATGCGCCGGATGCGTCGCCGCTGGTCGCCGGCGGCGGTTCGGTGCAGTTCGATCGCGTCGACTTCGGCTACGACGCGCGCCGGCAGATCCTGCATGCCCTGAGTTTCGAGATCCCGGCCGGCCACACCGTCGCCGTGGTCGGCGCGACCGGCGCCGGCAAATCGACGCTGGCGCGCCTGCTGTACCGCTTCTACGACGTCGACGGCGGCGCCATCCGGATCAATGGCCAGGACCTGCGCGCGGTCACGCAAGGCTCGCTGCGCGCGGCCATCGGCATCGTTCCGCAAGACACCGTGCTGTTCAATGACACGATTTATTTCAACATCGCCTATGGCCGCCCCGGCGCCACGCGCGACGAAGTGATCGCCGCCGCGCGCGGCGCGCAGATCCTCGACCTGATCGAACGCTTTCCGGACGGTTTCGAATCGCAGGTCGGCGAACGCGGACTCAAGCTGTCGGGCGGCGAAAAGCAGCGCGTCGCGATCGCCCGCACCTTGCTCAAGAATCCGCCGCTGCTGATCCTCGACGAAGCCACGTCGGCGCTGGATACGCAGACCGAGCGCCTGATCCAGGCGCAGCTCGACGATGTCGCGCGCGGACGCACGACCTTGATCATCGCGCACCGGCTGTCGACCATCGTCGATGCCGACCGCATCCTCGTGCTCGATGCCGGTCGCCTGGTCGAGTCCGGTCGCCATGCCGACCTGCTGGCGGCGCAGGGTCGCTACGCGCAATTGTGGCGAATGCAGGCCGAGACGCACGCGGCGGACGCAAGCGCCGGCTGACCGGCTGTGCCAAAATCGCCGCCCTTGCGGCCGGCCCCGGCGCAGACCTTTGTGGGATGGATGATGGCCAAGACGATGCGGATTGCAGCGATGAGCGTCGCTGCAGCGGAACTCGAACAGATCAAGTCGATGCTGACCTCGCTGCGCGGCGATGCCGGCGCGAACTGGGAATGGATCGCCGACAGCAATGCCGCCGACGTGCTCATGATCGACGCCGATTCGCTCTATGGCCACATGGACTGGCTGAAGGCGCAGTCATCGGGACGCAACGTCATCTGCCTGACCGCATCCTCCGGCCACGACCAGGACAACGTGCTGCATCGCCCGATCGGTGTCGGCGGGCTGAAGTCGAGCCTGCTGCGCGCGGCCGGCGGCACGCCCGATGCGTCGTCCGCCGCGATGGCCGAAGTCGAAGCGGTCGCGGCCACCACGCCCGCCGCGGCGGCCGCCTCGGTGACGCCGAAGCGCATCACCGGCCAGCAACCCGCCGTCACTGCGCCGGCCCCCGCGCCGACCGCAGTCGCTGCACCCGTTGCCGCAGCAGCGCCCGTTGCCGCAGCAGCGCCCGTTGCCACTCCAGCG
>DATMVT010000128.1:0-10923 GCA_035562895.1 Patescibacteria group bacterium
TTACCGCTTCGACCAGTCGCGCATCGAGGCGCTGCAGCAGGCGCTCGCCGCGAGCAACTATTTCGACCGCATCGAGATCGGTCGCGGCGAGATCGATGCCGCGACCTTGCGCGTGCCCTTGATCGTCCAGCTCAGTCCGAACCTGCGCACGCGCTACGTCGTCGGCGTGTCCTACGGCACCGACGAGGGTGCCGGCGTGCGTGGCGGCATCGAACGGCGCTGGGTGAACGGGCGCGGGCACCAGTTCCTGGGCGAGGCAGAACTCGCGCAGCGGCGCTCGGCCCTGTATGCGGAATATGCGCTGCCGCAGTTCGCCGCGCGGATTTCGCGCTACAGCATCGCGACGCGCTGGCAGGACGAGCAAACCGACAACATCGATACGCGTTCCTTCCTGCTCAGTGGCGGTGCCGTCGCACGTGGCCACCACTGGTATGCACAGGCATCGATGAACGTGCTCGATGGCAGTTTCCTCGTGGGTGCCCGCAGTGACGGGCAGCCCCGCCAGAGTGCCCTCGTGGTCTACCCGGAAGTGCGTTACGAGCGCGTGCTTGCCGACGACCGGGTGCGTCCCGCGCGTGGCGCGTCGCTCGACGTGCGCGTCCTCGGCGCCAGCGATCGCGTGCTCAGCGATGTGTCCGTGCTGCAGGGGCGTGCGACGCTGAAAGGCATCCTGCCGGCCGGGCTCGGCGCGCGCCTGATCGCGCAACTGACGTTGGGCGCCACGTCCACGGATGATTTCGACCGACTGCCGCCGGAGCTGCGCTTCTTCGCCGGCGGCGATCGCAGCGTGCGCGGCTATGGCTACCAGGACCTCGGCGACCGCGACGCGGAAGGGTTTCCCATCGGCGGACTGTATCTGGCCACCACCTCGCTCGAGTACGAACGCGAGTTCATGCCCGGCTGGAGCGCCGCCGGATTCATCGATGCCGGCAACGTCTGGTCGAGCGGCGAACCCGCGCTCGAACTTGGCGTCGGTGCCGGCCTGCGCTGGCAATCGCCGGTCGGGCCGATCCGCATCGACATCGCCCATGGCTTCGACGACATCGCCGGTGGTTGGCAACTGCATTTCTCCGCGGGGGCGGACCTGTGAGGCGCACGCGTCGACTGTTGCTGCTGCTGTTCGCGTTCTTCGCGATCCTGCTGGTCTGGCTGGTGTTCACGAACAGCGGCCTCGGCTTCATCGTCGCGCGGGCGTTGCCGGCCGATGGCAGCGTGCGCGTCGCGGCGCTGCAAGGCACGGTCTGGTCGGGCGTGCGCGCGCAAGGCGTGCAGATCGAACTTCCGACGATGCGGTTGTCGATAGGCGATGCCACGGCCGATTTCGCGTTGGGCGCGCTGTGGCGCGGGGCGCTGCGACTGCGCTCGGTCAAGCTCGATGGCGTGCAGTGGCTGTTGCGCGACGTTGCCGCGAACCAACGCGCGCCGTCGGCGGCACCGCCGGACCTGCCCGCGCTGCGCATCGATGCCTTGCAGGTGGTCTCCGCCGAGATCGCGCGGGGCGACGGGCGCTGGGTGATCGATCGCGTCGATGCGCGCGTCGTCATGCGTGGTCGCGACATCGCCATCGACCGGCTGCAGATGCTCGCGCCGATGGGTCGTGCCAACGGCTCCGTGGCGCTGGATCTCGCACGCGACCTGCCGTTGCGCGCGGCCCGACTCGAGGTCGACGTGACGGTGGACGATCGACGGATCGTGGCCGCGCTCGAGGCACGCACCGATCGCGGCGTCACCGGGCTCACCCTGGCCGTGCAGCAGCCGGTGCTGGCGGCGATTTCCGTCGGCGCGTTCCGCGCCATCGACGACTGGAATGCGTTCGTGCAGGTGCCGGAGCAACGCGTGCAGGATGCGATCCCGATCGCCGCCTCGCTGCAGGTGCAGGTGCAGCAACGGGCGGTGCGGGTGACCGGCGATGCACGCTACGACGCGCTGGCCTTGCCCTCGATCGATGTGACCGGACGGATCGACGACGACGCGTTCGTGCTGGCGTCGTCGACCTTCGCGTTCGCGTCGCCGCAGGGTCGCGTTGCGCTGCAGGGCCGCGTGCCCTTCGCGGCAAGCGCGCCGATCACGCTCGCGGTCCGCAGCGACGACCTGTCGTTTGCGTCTTCGGACGCACCGGACTTGCGTGTGGCGGGTGCGCTGCAGGTGTCCGGTTCGCGCGATGCGCTGGCGCTGACGCCGGACCTGACCCTGGCGCGTGCCGGTTGGCCGGTCGCGACGCTCGCCGGTCGCGTGCGCCAGCACACCGGCCGCTGGACCGCTGAAGACCTGCGCCTGCAATCGGACCGCAGCGCCGTGCATCTCGATGGCGAACTGCCCGTCGCGCGCGATGTCCCGGCCACGCTGGCGCTGCGCCTCGCGCGCTTCGATCCGGCCTTGTTCGCGCCGGAGTGGCCGGGTGCGATCGATGCCGATCTGGTCTGGCACGGCCACCTCGGCGAGCAAGGACTGGAAGGCGAGCTCGTCGTCGAAAGGCTCGAAGGCGTGTTGCGTGAACGTGCCTTGCGCGGCGATGGCACGCTGGTGCTGCGCGCAGGCGAGCTCGCGACCGCAACCCTGGAGATGGCGGCAGGTGCATCGACGCTGCAGGTGTTGCGCGACGCACCCGGCGCGCCTTTGCGCCTCGAGTTCGAGTCGCCGGATCTCGCCGACCTGATGCCGGACTGGCACGGGCGCGTCCGCGCCAGCGCGCAGATCGATCGTGATTGGCGGATCCAGGCTGATCTCGGCGACGTCGTTTCGCCGCGCTTCGCGCTGGCCGAGGCGCGCGTGCAGGCCGCATTCAGCGCCGATGCGCAGTCGCCCGTCGGTCTCAATGCGACCCTGCGCGGATTGGTCGTCGCCGATCAGCGCCTGGATCGCGTCCAGGCCAGCGTCGAAGGAACCCGCGCTGCGCATCGCCTCGACCTCGACGTGCAGGCCGGCGCGCGCCAGGTGCAACTGGCCGCGGAAGGCGGACTGGGCGCGCGCGACGCGTGGCGCGGCGAACTCACGGGACTGGACCTGCTCGCGCCGGAATGGCGGGCGTCGCTGATCGCGCCCGCGGTGCTCACCCGGCAGGCCGGTCAACTGAGCCTGTCGCGCAGCTGTCTGGGTAACGAAGCCGGAGGGCGCTTGTGTCTGCAGTTCGCGCAGGATGGTCTGCGCACCGAGTGGTCGTCGGAACTGGTCGCGCTCGATCTTCGGCCGCTGTGGGCGCTGCTCGCGCCGAACGCACCATTCGCCACCGAGGCGCGGCTGTCGGGCAGTGTCGATGCCCGCCTGATGGACGGTGCCCTGCAGTCGCTGAATGCGCGTCTCGACAGCGCCGAAGGCGCGATGCGCGTTGAGGCGCGCCCGGACCTCGATCTCGGCTATCGCGATTTCGCGCTCGACCTGCGCATCGACGAGGGCGTCGGCGCGTGGTCGGCGAGCGCGGTGCTGCGTCCGGAGGGCCGGGTCGAATCGAAAGGCCAATTGCGCCTGTTCGATGGCGAATGGCAATACGAGGGCGAGCTGCACGCCAATGTGCATCGCTTCGATGCGATCGAGGCCTTCACCTCGCAGTTGGCGTCGCCGCGCGGCGACATGAGCGGCGACATGCAGTTCCGCGGCCGCGGATGGGAGCGACCGCAATGGAGCGGTGCGTTCGCGGTGACCGGCTTCGCGGCCGAGCTGCCCGAGCTCGGGCTGCAGCTGAGCAACGGCGCGCTTGCGTTCGCGGCGGTGCCGACCGGCATCATCGTGCGCGGGGCGATCACCTCCGGCGGCGGCCAGTTGATCCTCGACGGCGGCCGCGATGCCGACGCGAATGCGCGCTGGCATTTCGAGTTGAATGGCGCCGACGCGGAGCTCGCCGACACGCCCGCCTTGCGGCTGGTACTGAGTCCGGCCTTGACCTTGCAGCAACGCGAACGCGACTGGCTGCTCGGCGGCCGCGTGCTGGTTTCGGAAGCGCTGATCGATGCCGAAGTGCTGGCGCCACCCTCGTCGCTGAGCAGTGACGTCGTCATCGTCGACGCCGATGCAGCAGCGCTCGACGCGACCCGCTGGAATGCCGATGTGGTGGTGACGCTGGGAGACCGGGTCAAGCTCGTCGGCTTCGGATTCGACGGGCTGGTGCGCGGCGACTTGCGGCTGCGCCAGCGCAGTGGCGACAACGCCTATGGCCAGGGGCAGCTGCAGGTCAGCGGGCGCTATGCGGCGTACGGGCAGCGCCTGACCATCCGTCGCGGACGCGTGTTGTTCGCGAACAGTCCGCTGGACGAGCCGACGCTCGACATCGAGGCCGAGCGCAAGGCCGGCAGCGCGGTCGCCGGCGTGCGCGTGACCGGGACTGCGCGTCGCCCGCAGACCGACATCTACTCGCGCCCGGCGATGTCCGAATCGGAAGCGCTGGCGCTGATCGTCACCGGACGCGGGCTGCGCGGCGTCAGCGGCGCCGACCGCCAGCGCCTGTCGAATGCCGCGCTCGCGCTCGGCACCATCGGCGGCGACCTGCTCGCAACCAGCCTCGGCGCCGAGATCGGCATCACCGGTGACGCCGCGCGCGGCACTGAAGCCTTCACCATCGGCAAGTACCTCACGCCGAAGCTGTTCGTCGGTTACGGCATCGGCCTGGCGCGCAGCGGCAGCGTGCTGATCGTGCGCTATCTGATCCGTGACGACGTCGAGTTCGAAGCCATCAGCGGCGAACAATCGCGCGCCAGCCTGAACTACATCATCGAGAAGTGAGCCTCAGCGCAGGATCGCGATCAGCATCGCGATGCCCATCACCATCAGCAGTGCGGCGAAAGCGCGGTTGAGCTGATGGTGGGCGAGGCGGTGGGCGAGCGCGGCGCCGTGGCGGGTGGCGGTGGTGCTGCCGAGCGCGAGCACGGCAGCGGCGGGCAGGTGCACGTAGCCGATCGAACCGAGCGGAAGCGCGGCTTCCGTGTGGCGTGCGGCGAACACGTAGCCGAGTGCCGAGGCGAGGGCGACCGGCAGGCCGCAGGCCGCCGAGGTGCCGACCGCGCGCACCGCGGCGTGGCCGCGCCCGACCAGCAGCGGCACCAGCATCGAACCGCCGCCGATGCCGACCAAGGCCGACAGCGCGCCGATCGGCAATGCCGCCGCGCCGAGCAGCGGCCCGTGTGCACGGGCGCCGCCATCGTTCGCCGGAATCTTGCGTGCGGCAAGCAGCGTCGCCGCGGTGACGAAACAGTAGATCGCGAAACCGATGCGCAGCCACGCGTCGGGCGCGCGGCCGGCCAGCAATGCGCCGATCCAGCCGCCGAGCACGAGGCCCGGCGCCAGCCACGCGACCGCCGACCACATCACCGCGTCGCGCCGTGCATGCGCCCGCGTCGATGCGATCGCGGTCAGCACGATGCAGGCCAGCGACGTCGCGAGCGCCATGTGCATCCGATGGGCATCGGGCACGCCGACGTAGGGCAACGCGAATGCCAGCGCCGCGACCATGATCATGCCGCCGCCGATCCCGAACAACCCGGCGAGGAATCCCGAAGCGATGCCGACGACGAGACAGAACAAGGCCAACGCGACCAGCATCGACATCGTCACGCCTTTGGCATCGCGGGTCGGCTTAGACTTGCCGCCATGATCAACCGTCTCCTGTTCACGTGTTTCTTCGCGCTGGCCGCGTCGGCTGCCGTCGCCGACGACCTGGCCACCCAGCGCACGCAATTCGTCGCTGCCCACAAGCTCGCCAAGGCCGGCTTGCCCTGGCAGGCGGGCGCGCCGGAACTGGCATCGTATCCGTTGCGGCCCTATCTCGAACATGCCGCGTTGATGCGCACGCCGCGACCGTCGTCCGACGCGCTCGCGGCTTTCATCGACCGCCACGGCGACCAGCCGTTGACGCGTCCGTTGCGCAGCCAGTTGATCGCGCGCCGCGTGCAGGCGAAAGACTGGGCCGGCGTGCAGGCGTTGGACATCCCGAGTTTGTCCTTTGCGGATCGCTGCCATCAGCAACATGCCGCGATCGAGCTTGGGCAGGGCCTGACGCAGCGCGAAGCGATCCGCGCCGCGTGGTTGAACGCCAAGGCCTTGCCCTCGGCCTGTCATCCACTCGACCACTGGCTGCGCGCGCAGAAGCTGCTCGACGCCGACACGGTCTGGCAGCGCATCGAACTCGCGGTCGGCGCGCACCAGATCGGACTGTTGCGTGAGCTCGCGAACGACTTGTCCGGCAAGGACAAGGCCGCCGTGCTGCATCTCGCGGACCTGCTCGCGGACAGCGCGCGTGCGCGTCGCAACGCGAGCGCTTGGCCGGACGACGCCGGGCATCGACGCGCGTTGTCACTCGGACTCGCGCGCATCGCGGCGCGCGACGACGCGCTCGCCGCGGCCCTGTGGCGGGAATTCGCGGCTCGCTTCCGCTTCGAGGACACGCAGAAGTACCGCGTCATCGACGCCATCGCGCTGTACCGCGCCAACAGTTTCGAAGCCGACGCGCAGAGCTGGCTCGACCTGTTGCCGGTCGGTCAGGACAGCGCCGCGACGCGCGAGTGGCGGCTGCGCGAGGCCCTGTCGCGACGCGACCTCGCCGACGCGCAGGCCGCGATCGAACGCTTCGACGCCGCCCAGTTCGACGATCCGCGCTGGCGATACTGGCGCGCCCGCGTCGCGGAATTGCGTGGCGATGCGACGTCGGCCGGCTTCTATGCCGAACTCGCGACTTCGCCGACCTTCTTCGGTTTCATCGCGGCCGAACGCGCCGGACGGCCGTATGCGTTGTGCCCGATCACGCCACCCGAGGCCGGTGACAGCTCGCGCGCACTGGCGCAGCCCGGCTTCGCGCGTGCGTTCGAACTGCATGCGATCGGCTGGTTCACGGAAGCCCGGCGCGAATGGGATGCCGCGCTGGCACGGACCGATGCGGCCACGCGTCTTGCCGCCGTCGCGCTCGCCGATGCGCGCGGCTGGCACGACCGTGCGCCGTTCGCGCTCAACAGCGGCGATGACCTGCGTGCCTACACCTTGCGCTTCCCGATCGCGCATCGTGAACTGATCGTCGCGTCGGCGCAGAAGCATGCGTTGTCGCCGGCCTTCGTGTTCGGCCTGATCCGTTCCGAAAGCGCCTGGGTGCAGGATGCGAAGTCGCACGCGAATGCGTATGGCCTGATGCAGCTGATTCCGGAAACCGCGCGGCGCATGGCCAAGGCCGAGAAGCGCGCGTTCGTCAATCCGCTGGCCTTGTTCGACCCGGCGTTGAACGTCGCCCTCGGCACGCGTTACCTGTCCGGCATGCTGCAGCGGTTCCAGGGCGCGCATTGGCTGGCGGCGGCGGCCTACAACGCCGGTCCGGCGCGCGTCGACCAATGGCTCGCGAAACGTGGAGATCTCGAACCCGACCTGTTCGTCGAGACGATTCCGTTCAAGGAAACGCGTGAGTACGTCGCGCGCGTGCTCGCGTTCGCGGTGATCTACGACTGGCGCTTGAACGGCAAGGCCTTTTCAGTCGATTACGCGCTGTCGCGCGGCACCGACCGGCCGCCGCCGCGGCGCGACGTCGCCTGCCCGACCGTCGCGACGGAACCCTGACGCCGGGCGCGTCATCATCGGCATCTTCTCGGGAGTGTGGACATGCGCATCGTGATGCTCGGCGGCAGCGGTTTCGTTGGACAAGTGCTGGCGCGACGCCTCGTTCGCGACGGCCACACGGTCGTGGTGCCGACGCGCAACCGCAGCGACCATCGCGAGGCCGCGCTGCAGCCCGGGGTCGAGTTGCGCGAAGGCGACGTCCACGACGGAGATTGGCTGGGCCGCGTGCTGTCCGGCGCCGATGCGGCGATTAATCTCGTCGGCATCCTCAACGAACCCGGCATCGGCGGCGCCGGCGGTCGCGGATTCGAACGCGCGCACGTGCAACTCACGCGCACCCTGATCGCGGCCTGCGGGCGTGCCGGCGTGTCGCGACTGCTGCAGATGAGCGCGCTGAATGCCGGTCGCGGCGCCAGCCACTATCTGCGCACGCGTGGTGAAGCCGAGATGGCCGTGAAGGCGAGTGCATTGCGCTGGACGATCTTGCGTCCGTCGGTGATCTTCGGTCGCGGCGATGGCCTGTTTTGCCGCTTCGCCGACTTGCTCAAGCTGTCTCCGGTGATGCCGCTGGCCGGCAGTTCGGCGCGCTTCCAGCCGGTCGCCGTCGAGGATGTCGCGGAAGCCTTCGTACGCGCGCTGCAGCGCGAAGACAGCATCGGCCAGACGTACGAACTGGGCGGACCCGAAGTCGTGACGCTGGCCGAGATCGTGCGCCGCAGCGCGCACTGGCTCGGCCTGCGTCGCCTGATCGTGCCGATGCCCGCCATCGTCGGCTGGGTCCAGGCCGCGGCCTTCGGTCTGTGGCCGTTCGCGAACAAGCCGCTGTCGCTCGACAACTTCCGCTCCCTCGCGATCGATTCGGTGGTCGGCGCCGAAGACGGCCTGTCGCGACTCGGCATCGCGAAGACCGCGATGGCGCAGACGGTGCCGCACTACCTGCGGCCGCGCGCACCGACTATTGGTGGATGACTTCGCCGCGCATCGGTGCGAGCCGCGCCAACAGCCGGTTCTGCACGCCGATCGCGAAGCCGGCCTTGGTCATGGCGCGACGCGAGGCGTCGACGAAATCGTTGAACTGCGCTTCCGACAGGTCCATGCCGGAATGCGCTTCTTCCATGCTCAGGCCGGTGTACTCGCAGCCGCCATCACTGATCGCGCAGATCTGTTCACGCAGCCGCGCCTTGAAATAGTCCTGGTCGGTGTCCTCGAACAGGAATCCGATGCGGGCGTCGTCGCGATATTCGGCGCTGATCGCATCGACCAGTTTCGCGACCCCGGGCGCGCCGCCGAGCGCGTCGTACAGGCGCGTCTCGCGCGTGGTCGTGCAGGCTGTGAACACCAGCGACGCCATGGCCGCCATGAGCATGAAGCGCATCACCAGTTCCCCGTCATCGAAACGAACACGCCGTCCTGGTCCGGTCGCGCGGCGATGGTGCCGAGGTCGACCCAGGCGACGGCCAGGCTGAAGCGCCGATTCGGCACCCAGGCGACGAACACGTCGCGCCAGTCCGATTCGCCGAGGCCGGGCAGGCCGTCGGGCTTCTGGCGATATTCGGCACCGATCGCGAACTCCGGGTTGAAGAACATCGCCGCCGAGAATTCGCCGACGAGGGCGTGATCGTCGTCGCCGATCCGACCGAAGCCGAGCAGGCCGGTCTCGTTCGCGCGCGTCGCGCGCACGCTGCCGTTGAGCAGCCAGTTGCGGTCGAAGGGTCCGGCCAGGAACAGGCGCGTCACGCTGAAATACGCCTCGACGTCGTCGTTGCGGCGCGCGCCCAAGGCGCCCGCGAGCACGTCCGAGTCGCTGTGCTTGTACTGCAGGCCGATGGCCATCTGCGGCAGGTCGCCATAGATCAGATCGCCGGCGATGCGCAGCTTGGCGCCGAGCACGGTCTGGCCGATGCGGCGATCGATGCCGGCCGGCAGCAGGCCGCGATCGACGGTGAACTGCTGGCGGCCGAGCGACAGTTCGAAGCGGTCGTTCCAGGATGCGCTCAGGCCCAGCGACGCCAGTCGGAAGTCGGCCACCTGCGTCGCCGAAAAGCCGGCGACGACATCGACGCCGGGACGCGTGGACGATCCCGCCATCACCGCCCAGGGCACCAGTCCGCCACCGGCCGCGGCTTCGATCGTCACCAGCCCGCCGGTCGCCTTGAGCCGGCCTTCGTCGGCCGCATGCAGCGGTGCGATCGGCAGAAGCAGCAGGGCGATCAACGGACTGGGCTGGCGCAACATGGCGGTGGCGTCGAGAATGCGGGAAAGCAGGGTGTCGCCCCAAGGGTGAACGGAATGTGCAATCAATGGAAGCTCGGCATGCGCGAGGCACGAGCATGAACACCTATCTGGTCGGCGGTGCGGTGCGCGATCGCCTGCTCGGCCGTGCCGTCAAGGATCGCGACTTCGTGGTCGTCGGCGCCACGCCGGACGCGATGCGCGCGGCCGGGTTCCAGCCCGTGGGCCGCGACTTCCCGGTGTTCCTGCATCCGCAGACGAAGGAGGAGCACGCGCTTGCGCGCACCGAACGCAAGTCCGGACGCGGCTATCGTGGCTTCGTCGTCGATGCCGATGCGTCGGTGACGCTCGAGGACGACCTGCGCCGCCGCGACCTCACGATCAACGCCATCGCCGAGGGCGCGGACGGCGTGCTGATCGATCCCTTCGGCGGCCAGCGCGACCTGCAGGCGCGCGTGTTGCGTCACGTGTCGGCGTCCTTCGCCGAAGACCCGGTGCGCATCCTGCGCGTCGCGCGCTTCGCGGCCCGTTATGCGCCGCTTGGATTCCGGGTCGCACCGGAGACGATGCAGTTGATGCGGCAGATGGTCGCGGCCGGCGAAGTCGAGCACCTGGTGCCCGAGCGCGTGTTCCAGGAATTGCGCACGGCGCTGGGTGAACCGAGGCCCGGCGTGTTCGTGCGCGTGCTGCGTGCCTGCGCTGCGCTGCGGGTCGTGCTGCCCGAGATCGATGCCCTGTACGGCGTGCCGCAGCGCATCGAATTCCATCCCGAGTTCGATGCCGGCGTGCATCTCGAGCTCGCGCTCGACGCCGCCGCCAGGCTCGCCGTCGGCGATGCCCGCGTCGGCTTCGCGGTGCTGCTGCACGACCTCGGCAAGGCGCTGACGCCGCGCGAGGAGCTGCCGCGCCACCTCGCGCACGAGTCGCGCGGACTGCCGCCGCTGCATGCGCTGTGCGCGCGCCTGCGCGTGCCCTCGGACTGGACATCGCTGGCCGACGTCGTCTGCCGCGAGCATCTGAACGTGCATCGCGCGGCCGAACTGAGGCCCGGGGCGATGGTCGACTTGATCGAACGCCTGGATGGCTATCGCCAGCCCGATCGCGTCGATGCGATCACGCGCGCGTGCGCCGCCGACAAGCTCGGTCGCGCCGGCGAAGCGATCGATC
>DATMVT010000129.1:0-2178 GCA_035562895.1 Patescibacteria group bacterium
GGCCCTGCATCAGCAGGCGGAAGAAGAACAGGCCGATGACCAGCCCGAACAGGGCCTGCACGATCAGTGCACCGGCATTGGCGAGATGGCCCATCTCAGCCTCCGGACGAGTTCGAGAGTTCGCGCCCGCGCGCGGTCGCACACGCGATCGCGGCATCGACCAGTTCGCGGAAACCACCGGCTTCGAAACGCGCCAGCGCCGCCTGCGTGGTCCCTCCGGGCGACGTGACGCGCACGCGCAGCGTCGCCGGTTCGTCGCCACCTTCGACGGCCATCCGTGCAGCGCCGAGCGCGGTGTTGAGCACCAGGGCGCGCGCCGTGTCGGGCGGCAAGCCCTGCTTGACCGCCGCGGCGATCATGCTTTCCATCAGCAGGAAGAAATACGCCGGACCGCTGCCGGACACGGCGGTGACCGCATCCATCAGGGCTTCGTCGTCGATCCACACCGTCGGGCCCGCAGCCGCGAGCACTCCCTCGGCCAGCGCACGGGCTTCGACGCTGACCGAAGCATCGGCATACATTCCGGTGACACCGGCGCCGATCAGGGCCGGCGTGTTCGGCATCGTGCGCACGAGACGCGCGCGGTCGCCCAGCCAACTTCGAAAATCGTCGAGGCGGATGCCGGCGGCGATCGAGACGATCAGCGGATCCTGCGCCGCGACGAGGTCGGCGATACCAAGACACACCGTGCCCATGACCTGCGGCTTCACCGCCAGCACGATCAGGTCGGTGCCATTCGCGGCCAGTCGGTTGTCGGTGAAGACGGAGACGCTGAAGTCGCGCGACAGTCCCTCGCGCAGCGCTTCGACGGGTTCGGCGACGCGAATCCGCGACGGCGCGTGGCCACGCGCGATCAGGCCGCCGATGAGGCTGCGCGCCATGTTGCCGCCGCCGATGAACGTGATGGTCCTCATCGCTTGGAACTCCTGGGTCCGAAGAGCGCCGATCCTATCCGAACCAGATTGGCGCCTTCGGCAATGGCGAGGGCGTAATCATCCGACATGCCCATCGACAGCGTGTCGATGTCGGGGTGTCGTTCCCGCATCGCATCGAACAGCACGCGCATGCGCCGGAAGGCGTCGCGGCGCTGCGCCAGGTCTTCGGTGGGTCGGGGGATCGCCATCAGTCCGCGCAGGCGCAGGCTTGGTTGCGCCGCGATCGCATCGGCCAGCGCCATTGCCGCCGCTGGCGCGCAACCGGACTTGCTGGCCTCGTCGTCGATGTTGACCTGCACCAGCACGTTCAGCGGCGCGCGCTCGGCAGGACGGAACCGCGCGAGCAGCGGGACCAGTTTCTCGCGGTCGACGCTGTGCACCCAGTCGAACTGCGTGGCCGCTTCCCTGCACTTGTTCGACTGCAACGGGCCGATCAGATGCCAGTCCAGGGCGAGATCTTCCAGTTCGCGCTGCTTGGCCAGGGCTTCCTGCACATAGTTCTCGCCGAACCCGCGCTGACCCAGGGCCGCGAGCGCGCGCACGGCCGCGGCGGGCTGGGTCTTGCTGACGGCAAGCAGGGCGACAGCGCGTCCGGCGGCGGCAGCGGCGAGGTCGGCAAGCAGACGCTGGAATCGATCTTCGAGTTGCGGCATGGTTCCTTCCGGTCCGCGTTTTGCAGGTTCGCAAAAAGGGCTATAGTCGGGTCAAGTCTACGTCTGGCACCGGAGCGCCGCATGGATATCGCCGAGCTACTCGCGTTTTCGGTCAAGAACAAGGCGTCCGACCTGCATTTGTCTGCAGGCTTGCCGCCGATGATCCGGGTCGACGGCGATGTCCGCCGCATCAACATCCCGGCACTTGACCATAAAGCCGTCCATTCGCTGGTCTACGACATCATGTCGGACAAGCAGCGTCGCGACTACGAAGAGTTCCTGGAAACCGACTTCTCGTTCGAGATTCCGGGACTGGCGCGTTTCCGCGTCAATGCCTTCAACCAGAACCGTGGCGCGGGTGCGGTGTTCCGTACCATTCCCAGCCAGATCCTGACGCTCGAGGATCTGAACGCGCCCAAGGTCTTCAAGGAACTGATCGACGTGCCGCAGGGCCTGGTGCTGGTCACCGGCCCGACCGGTTCCGGCAAGTCGACCACGCTCGCCGGCATGGTCGACCACATCAACAAGAACGAATACGGGCACATCCTCACCATCGAGGATCCGATCGAATTCGTGCACCAGTCGCAGAA
>DATMVT010000130.1:0-15280 GCA_035562895.1 Patescibacteria group bacterium
CGCGGCGATTCGTGCGGCCGCGGTGATGGGTCTCGGCATCGCTGGCGTCGACCTGCTGCGTTCAAAGCGCGGTCCGCTGGTGCTGGAAGTGAATTCTTCGCCGGGACTGGAGGGCATCGAGGCCGCCACCGGGGTCGATGTGGCGGGAGAAATCATCGCCTATCTCGAACGCCGCGTGCGCCAAGCCGAAACGCGCGCTGAACGCCGCGATGCGGCGCGCGCGGAAAAATCCGCGAAAGCACGACCGGTCAAGTCCGGCAATGCACGCAAGCCCATGAAGCCAGTGAAGAAATCGACTTCCGCGCGACGTCCGCGCGCTTAACATCGATTTAATCCCGAAGCGCCTAGGATGCTCGCACCAAGACCTGCACACACTCCTCCAACCGGAAGGCGCGCAGATTACGGTAATCGGGGCAACAGCTTGAGCCCGAGGCGGTTCTCAGAACCTCCTCGGGCTTTTTCTTTTGTACCTCTTCCGGATTCGTCCGTCGCACACCTATGCTTGAGCCATGCACATCCTCGTCATCGAAGACAATTCCGACCTCGCCGCCAATCTCGGCGACTATCTGGCCGATCGTGGCCATGTCGTCGATTTCGCCGGTGACGGCATCAGCGGCCTCAACCTCGCCTTGCGCGAACCGTTCGACGTGATCGTGCTCGATCTCACCCTGCCCGGCATGGATGGCTTGCAGGTGTGCAAGCGCCTGCGCGCCGAGTCGCACCGGCACACGCCGGTGCTGATGCTGACCGCGCGCGATGCCCTCGACCAGAAGCTGGCCGGATTCGACAGCGGTGCCGACGACTACATGGTGAAGCCGTTCGCGCTGCAGGAGATCGAGGCGCGCCTGAACGTGCTCGGCAAGCGCGGTCGCGCGCCGAGCTCGCGCGTGCTCACCGTCGGCGATCTGAACTTCAACCTCGATACCTTGCAGATCCACCGCGCGGACAAGTCGATCACGCTGAATCCGATCGGCTTGAAGCTGCTGCAGTGTTTGATGGAATCCTCACCCTCGGTGGTCACGCGGCGTGAACTCGAGTTGCGTGTCTGGGGCGAGGAGTTGCCGGACAGCGATTCGCTGCGCGTGCACATCCACGGTCTGCGCGCCGCGATCGACAAGCCCTTCGCCAAGCCGCTGATCCATACGCGCCATGGCATCGGCTACAGCCTGAGCGATCCGGATGCGGTATCAACGCCGGCTTAGAACCCGCATCATCCTGTCGTTCTTCCTGTTCGGCAGCCTGTTGACTGCGGCCTTCGCGCTGTCTGCGGTCCTGCTGCGCGGCTATCTCGAAGATCAGTTGATCGGCCGCCAGCTCAGCTTCGAGCTGGAAAGCCATGCCCGCGCGCTCGAAAGCGACCCCGATGCCCAGCCCGCGTTTTCGCGCATCGAAGGTTTTTCGTTCAGTGAGCGCAAGCGCGCCAACGTGCCGATGGCCTGGCGCGATCTCCCCGACGGCGTGCACACGATCACCGACGACACCCAGAGTGGCGGCCCGGTCGCGTACAAGCTGGCGGTGCGCAAGGGCAGCGGCACCTGGTATTTCCTGCAGTACGACATCTCGCACGAGTTGCGCTTGCGCAATCGCCTGACCTGGGGCCTGGTCGTGGTCGTCGTCGTGTTCGCGGCGTTGTCGGCGCTGATCGCGTTCTGGTCGGCATCGCGGGTGATGCGACCGGTCGCCGATCTGGCGGCGCGCCTGTCCCGATTCGGCAAGGGCGGAGGCCCCGAGGAACTCGCGCCGCATTTCGCGAACGACGAAGTCGGCCAGCTCGCCGCGACGCTGGACGACTACGCCGGCAAGCTGACCGAACTCGTGATCCGCGACCGCGAATTTAATGCCGACGTGTCGCACGAATTGCGCACGCCGATCGCGGTGATTCGCGGCGCCGCGGAACTGCTGCTGGCGCAGAACGACCTGCCGGAGAAGACCCGGCAACGCCTGTTGCGCATCGATCGCGCGGCGCGACAGTCGAACGAACTGATCGAGGCGCTGCTGCTGCTGTCGCGCAACGAGCGCCAGGCACCGGCGCATGCCGAAGCGACCGACGTCATGGCCGTGGTCGAGCAGGTGGTCGAGACCCAGCGCGCGCAAGTCGGCAGCAAACCGCTGGAATTGAAGGTCGTCCGCCATGCCCGCGAGCCGGTCTCGGTCGATGCGCCGGCGGCCGTGCTGTCGGTGGCGCTGTCGAACCTGGTCGGCAATGCCGTCCGCTACACGCCGCAGGGCGAGGTCCGCGTGATCATCGAGGCGAATGCGGTTCGGGTCGAAGACGAAGGGCCGGGCATCGATGCCAAGGATGCCGAGCGCCTGTTCACCCGCGGCGTGCGCGGCGATGGCGCCGGCGGCAAGGGCGCCGGCCTCGGTCTCGCCATCGTCAAGCGGCTGTGCGAACTCTACGGCTGGACGGTGACGCTGGCGCCGGGCGAAACCCGTGGCGCCGTTGCGACTTTGCGCTTCGGTTGAGCGAATCCGGATCACGCGCTCCGTGACCTGACTTCGACGAGCAATCATCGGTTGCCGTGGTTGACGGATTAATGCAAATGAGATTCACTCGCATTCGTCTTTCGAATGTGATTGAACACCGTGGCCTTGATCCATCTCAGTCTCCATGCCGTTCCCGGGGTGTTGATCCGTGCCGCAGACACCGCCGGATCGGGCGGCATCGCGGATCCGGCGCGGGTGCTCGCGGATTGGACGCGCCGCGACCGGCAGCGCGCGTCGGGTTTCGCATGGTCGCGGGTGTTCGGGACGGCGGTCAGCATCGGCCTGCATCTGGCGGCCTTGGCGCTGATGGTCGGCGCGGCCGCGCCCGATCTTCCGGTCGCCTTGGGCGAATCCGACATCGAGGTGCTGGACATCGAGTTCCTTCCGTCGGCACCAGAATCCGTGCCGGTCGCGCCCGCAACGCCGGTGGTGGAACCGAGGCCCGTGGTGGCCAAGGCGCCGCTAATCCTGACTGCGCCTCCACCTCCGCTCGAAATACCGCCGGCCGCCTCCGATCCGGAGCCGGTGATGCTCGCCGCACCCGCGATCGAAACGTTAGCCGAACCGCTGCCCATCGCGACCGCCGCCGCGCCGTCATCACCGCCCGACGCCATGCCCGCGCCCGCACCGGCGCGACCACTGACGGCGCGTGGAAAGCGTGCGCAATCGCAGTACCTGCGTGAACTGATGTCGTGGCTGGCGCGTCATCGCGTGTACCCGGTCGAGGCGAAGAAGCGGAAGCTCGAAGGTGTCGTGCAGGTGCGTTTCGCGATCGACCGCGACGGCCACCTGCTCAGCGCCACAGTGCATCGCAGTGCCGGCGCCGACCTCCTCGACCAAGCTGCGCTCGACGTGCTGCGCCGCGCCGACCCGATGCCCAAGTTTCCGAAGGCGCTCGATCGCGACCGCTTGCGCGTGACCTTGCCCATCGACTTTTCCCTGATCACCGACTGAAGGTTCGTACCCCATGACTCGACGTATTGCCGCCGTGCTTCGTCCTCTCAACCTGCGCGACCGTGCCTCGCCCGGATCGCGCCTGCTGGCGCTCGGTATCGGCACTGCATTGCTGGCCGGTTCCGCCCATGCGCAGGACGATGCCGGCGCGGACGAGGCGTCGATCGAACTCGACACCCTGCGCGTCGAAGACCGGGCCGCCGACAGCAACCCGTACGCCGAGAAAAGTGCGCCCTACAAGGCCAAGGTCTCGGGCGATCGTCGCCGCACCCAGGACATCGCCGACACGCCGGCGACGATCAGCATCGTCACTCAGGCGCAGATCAAGGAATCCGGCCAAACCGACCTGCGCGACATCGTCGGAGCCCAGCCCGGCATCACCATCGGCACCGGCGAAAACGGCAATGCCTTCGGCGATCGCTACGTGATTCGCGGCCAGGAAGCGCGCAGCGACGTGTTCATCGACGGCCTGCGCGATCCGGGCATGACCATCCGCGAAAGCTTCGCGGTCGAACAGGTGGAAATCGCCAAGGGGCCGAACTCGACCTATGCCGGTCGCGGCGCGTCGGGCGGCACCATCAACAGCATCACCAAGCAGGCGACGGCCGACTACGACTTCAACGAAGTCGAGGTCGGGGTCGGCACCGACGCCTATCGTCGCGTCACGCTCGACAGCAATCTGCCACTCGGCGACCGCGTCGCCTTGCGTACCAACCTGCTGCATGCGTTCGAAGAAGTGCCGGACCGGAACACCGCGGAACGCGAACGCGACGGCGCGGCGATCTCGCTGCAGTTCAACGCGACCGACAACGTTGGCGTCACCGGCGACTACTACTACCTCGACGCTGCGGGCGCCGCCGACCTCGGCACCTACATCGTGCCGGGCGGCGGTCGCCCTGTCGCCGATTTGCCGGTCTACCAGCAGGACGAGGACTTCCTGGAATCGCGCGTCGGCATCGGCACGCTGCGCATCGCCGCGGGCTTCGGCGATTGGCGCATCGAGAACGCGATGCGCAGCGGCAATACCGAGAACGGCTACGTGCTGACCGGTGCGCGCGGCGGCGCGCGCAACGGCAACGATCCGCAGGCGCCGAGTGCGGCCACGATCACGCTGAGCACGCACCAGGGCTGGCAGGACGTCGACTACTTCGCCGACCAGCTCAATGCGTTCTGGGAAGGCGAACTCGGCGGGCTGCATCACGATCTCGTGATCGGCGCGGAATACACCGATCACAGCGTGTTGAACGGCAATTACGTCGTCACCAACAACGGTGTCCGCAACTGCCTGACCGGCGGTGGCGCGGGCACGCCGAACTTCTGCATGCTCGGCCCGGACGGCAAGCCGGTCGCGAACCTCGGCGCGCTGATGGATCGCGGCATCGTGCGCGGCGCCTATGACGCCGACTACGCCATTGATACATGGTCGCTGTATGCGCTGGATACGGTGAGCTTCGGCGAACGCTGGCACCTCACCCTCGGCCTGCGCTGGGACGACTTCGACTACCGCAACCAATTGCGCAACAACGCAGGTGTCGAAACCGTCTACGCCTATTCCGATACGCTGTGGAACGGCAATGCCGGACTGGTCCATGAGCTCAGCGACATCGGCAACGTCTACTTCAGCTACGCGACCGCGAGCGACATCAACGGCGGCGAATCCGACGTCGGCGGCAGCTGCGGTTATGGCGGCCTGTGCGGCACCGCCGAGCAGGTCATGCTGAGCCAGCCGGAATCCGTCGAGAACATCGAGATCGGGACGAAGTGGAACCTGTTCGAGCAGCGATTGCTGCTGAGTGCCGCGGCCTTTCAAATCACGAAGGACGACGTGATGGAGAGTGTCGGCAATGCCTATGACACGCTGGGCACGCTGAACACCGGAAAGAACCGCGTGCGTGGCGTCGAGTTCGCTGCGGTCGGCGACTTCACCGACCGGTTCAGCGGCCAGTTCGCAGCCAGCATCATGGACGCCGAAGTGCTGGAGGCTTTCAACGCCAGCCAGATCGGCAAGACCCTGAGCAACTTCGCCGACCGCAGCGCGCATGTGCAATTGCGCTACCAGCTCACGCCGAAGTTCGCGGTGGGCGGTGGTGCGACGTATTCGAGCGAGACGTACGCGGGCCAGCCGGACACTGCGGCCGGATTCGACGCGAGCACCGGCGAGTATTCGTACCGCGTCCCGTCGTACACGGTGTTCGATGCGTTCGCGAGCTATGCATTCAACAGCACGCTTGCCGCACGCCTGAACATCGGCAACCTGTTCGACAAGGACTACTATCTTGCGGCCTACCGCAGCGGCGCGTTCACCTACATCGGTGATGCGCGCAGCGTGCAGATCAGCTTCAGCGTCGGGTTCTGACCTCATGCTGCTGACTTTCGACGAAGTGATCGATGCCCCGACCCTCGAGCGCTTCCGCGCCGCGCTCGCGAACGCCGGCTGGATCGATGGCGTGGTCAACGCCGGCACGTTGTCGCGTGCGGTCAAGTTCAACGAACAGCTGGACGATCGCTCGCCGCAGGCGATCGAATTCGGCAATGCGATCCTGCGCCGTCTCGGCACGCATCCGGGCTTCCTGTCCGCCGCGTTGCCAGAGCGCATCCATCCGCCGAAATTCAATCGCTACACCGGCGGCGGTCGTTTCGGCGTGCATGTCGATGGCGCCATCATGCGCATCGCGGATGCGAACCTGACGATGCGCAGCGATCTGTCGGCGACGCTGTTCCTGAGCGACCCCGAGGACTACGACGGCGGCGAATTGCAGATTGAAACGCCGTTCGGCGCGCAGGCGGTGAAGCTGCCGGCCGGATCGATGGTGCTGTATCCGTCGAGCAGCCTGCACCAGGTCACGCCGGTCACGCGCGGCGAACGCGTCTGTTCGTTCTTCTGGATCCAGAGCATGGTGCGCGACGAAGCTGCGCGCACGCTGTTGCACGATCTCGATCGCAGCATCCAGTCATTGTCGGCGCGCACCGCTCCGGATGACCACGACATCGTCGCCCTCACCGGCGTGTATCACAACCTGTTGCGACGCTGGGCGGTGGTGTAAGGATCACACCAGCCCGGTCGCCAGATGCACGGCGATGACGACGAACACGGCGCTGGTCTTGATCAGGGTGATCGCGAAGATGTCGCCGTAGGACTGGCGATGCGTGAGGCCGGTGACGGCGAGCAGGGTGATGACGGCGCCGTTGTGCGGCAGCGTGTCCATGCCGCCCGAGGCCATCGCGGCGACGCGGTGCAGCACTTCCATCGGAATGCCGGCCGCGTTCGCGTTGGCGATGAAGGTCTCGGCCATGGCCGCGAGCGCGATGCTCATGCCGCCCGATGCGGAGCCGGTGATGCCGGCCAGCGCGGTGACGCTGACCGCTTCGTTGACCAGCGGATTCGGGATCGCGCCCAGCGCGTTCGCGACGATCAAGAAACCGGGCAGGGCGGCGATGACGGCGCCGAAGCCGTATTCCGAAGCCGTGTTCATCGCCGCCAGCAAGGCGCCGCCGATGGCCGATTTGGTGCCTTCCGCGAACGCGCCCATCACCGGCTTCCATGCGAGCGCGATCACGCTGGCGATGCCGACCAGCAAGGCCGCCTGCACCGCCCAGATCGCCGACACTTTGGCCACCTCCTGCACCACCGGCGCGGCCGAACCGATCACCGCCGGATCGAAGCTGTGCGACTCGCCGTACAGCGCCGGGATTGCACCGGTGAACCACTTGTTGCTGAGGCCGACCAACAGCAAGGGCAGCAACGCGATGATCGGGTTCGGCAGATGTTCGCCGGCATATGGCGCCGGCTCGTTGCCATGGCCGTTGCCGTAGCCCTCGCCCTTGGCCAGCGCGGCACGGCGGCGCCATTCGAGATAACTCAGACCGAGCACGAGGATGAAGATCGCGCCGATCACGCCCAGCCAGGGTGCCGCCCAGGCATTGGTGCCGAAGAACGAGGTCGGGATGATGTTCTGGATCTGCGGCGTGCCGGGCAGGGCGTCCATCGTGAACGTGAAGGCGCCGAGCGCGATCGTGCCCGGGATCAGGCGCTTCGGGATGTCGGCCTGGCGGAACAGTTCGGCCGCGAACGGATAGACCGCGAACACGACCACGAACAGCGACACGCCGCCATAGGTCAGCAAGGCACTGACGGCGACGATGGCGAGCATCGCGCGCTGCTTGCCGAACACGCGGATCGCCGCGGTCACGATCGACTTCGAGAAGCCGGACAGTTCGATGAGCTTGCCGAACACCGCGCCGAGCAGGAACACCGGGAAATACAGTTTCAGGAACCCGGCGGTCTTCTCCATGAACAAGCCGGTGAACATCGGCGCGACCAGGGTCGGGTCGGTCAGCAGCACCGCCCCGAGTGCCGCGATCGGCGCGAACAAGATCACGCTTTGGCCGCGATACGCGATCCACATCAGGAAACATAGTGCGGCGAGGACAACGAGAAACGACATGCCGGCTCCGGACCAGGGCTGTGCCCAGTGTCCCGGAGCCGGCGTCTTCCTCACACTGTACGAAGGTCCATCGCGCTCACGTCCGGACCCCGGCGGGAAATCACACCATCTCGCGCCAGCCGTGCGGATCCGGCGCGCGGCCGCCGACGAGGTCGAAATAGAGTTTCTGGATCTGCGCGGTGATCGGGCCGCGCTGACCGCTGCCGACCGGCTTGCCGTCGACGGTCTTGATCGGCGTGATCTCGGCGGCGGTGCCGCACATGAACAGTTCGTCGCACAGGTACAGGTATTCACGTGGCAGGTCGCGTTCGACCACGGTCATCCCGGCGGCCTTCGCGAGACTGATGATGGTGTTGCGGGTGATGCCGTTGAGCAGCGCCGCCGACACCGGCGTGGTGTGCAGTTCGCCGTTCATGACCAGGAACAGGTTTTCGCCGGCGCCCTCCGAGAGCAGGCCGGTGCTGGCGAGCGCGATGCCTTCGCCGAAGCCGAGGCGACGTGCTTCGCGGGCGATCAGCTGGCCGCTCAGGTAATTGCCGCCGGCTTTCGCGCCTGCGGGCAGGGTGTTCGGTGCAAAGCGCTGCCAGCTGCTGACCATCGCATCGATGCCGGTTTCGGTGACGGCATGGCCGAGGTATTCGCCCATCGGCCAGGCGGCGATCGCGACGTCGGTCGGGCAGTCGGCGGAGAGTCCGAAACCGCCGAGACCACGGAACGCGACCGGGCGGATGTAGCACTTGCCGAGGCCGTTGGCCTTGATCACGGCGCGCGTGCCGGCGATCAGCTCGTCCAGCGTGTAGGGGATCGGCAGGTCGTAGATCTTCGCCGACAGGTACAGGCGCTTGAGGTGATCGGTCAGGCGGAACACGGCCGCGCCGTTCGGCGTGTCATAGGCGCGAATGCCCTCGAACACCGACGAGCCGTAATGGATCGCATGCGCCATCACGTGCACGGTGGCGTCGCGCCAGGGCATGATCTTGCCGTTGAACCAGATCTGCTCGGGATATTGCATGGTCATGACGCGCTCCGCGGCGAACGAAAGGGAACGTCCAGTCTAGCGGCTCCAGCCGTTGCGATCCCGGATGGCCGGTCTGCCGACGGCGGTCACACCCTTGGGCACTCGGGTCATGCGACGATCGCGCCCGTCGAGGAAGGAGACGATGGGCGACATCACCGAGTGGCTGGGCCAGGCGTTTTCAGGGGACCGGGCGGCGGCGGACCGCGTGTTCTCGCGCATCTATCAGGACCTGCACGCGATCGCTGCGAGGCAGTTGATCCAAGGCACGCCGATGCGCACCACGTCCTTGGTCCACGATTGCTGGCTGCGGCTGGTGCGTGCCGAGCATGTCGAGATGAGTTCGCGCGCGCATTTCTTCGCGTTGGCGGCGCGTGCGATGCGCCAGATCGCGATCGATCGCCTGCGTCGCCAGCAGGCCGAAAAGCGCGGCGGTGGTCTCGATATCACGGCGCTGGACGGCATGCTCGACGTCGCCGGGCCGAGCATCGACGACAGCCGTCTGCTCGACCTCGACCGCGCCCTCGGCGATCTGGAAGCGATCGATCCCGAAGCGGTGCGGCTGGTCGAATTGCGCTTCTTCGCGGGATTGCCGCTGGAGCAGATCGCGCCGTTGCTCGAGGTCTCCGAACGCACCTTGAAGCGCCGCTGGCGCACCGCGCGTGCCTTTCTTCACCGGCAGCTGGAGGTCGCCGCGCATGAACCCTGAGTCACCGGATCGTGGCCGTGCCTTGCGCGAATTCGAACGCGTCGCCGAACTTGAAGGTGAAGCGCAGGCAGCGGCTCTGGCGGACCTTGCGCAAGAATCGACCTGGCTCGCGGGCGAGGTGCGCGCATTGCTCGCGGCCGACGCCGAAAGCGGCGTGCTCGACCGTGACGGGCCGATGGCCGACGTGGTCGCCGCGTCCGAGGCGCACGCGGCACTGGATCGCAGCGGCCAGACGGTGGGTGCGTACCGCCTGCTCGAACGCGTCGGACGCGGTGGCATGGGCGACGTCTATCGGGCCGAACGCAGCAATGCCGAGTTCCGGCAGACGGTCGCCATCAAGTTGCTGCGGCGCGGGCTGGACAGCGCGGACCTGCTCGCCCGTTTCGCGCAGGAACGGCGCATCCTTGCGCGTCTCGATCATCCCGGCATCGCGCGTCTGGTCGACGGCGGCAGCGATCAGGACGGAACGCCCTACCTGGCGATGGAGTTCGTGGCCGGCGAGCCGCTGACCGATTACGCGCGGCGCATGAAGTCGCCGCTCGCGGCGCGCCTCAGGATGGTGATGGCGATGTGCGAAGCGGTCGACGCCGCGCACCGGCAGCTGGTCGTGCATCGCGACCTCAAGCCGTCGAACGTGCTGGTGCAGTTCGATGGCAGCGTCAAGCTGCTCGATTTCGGCATCGCCAAGCTGCTGGGTGGCGACGACGGCGATGCGCTGCGCACCGAAGCCGGCATGCGCGTGCTGACCCCGGCCTACGCGGCGCCGGAACAGCATCGCGGCGAGGCGGTCGGGACTGCGGTCGATGTCTACGCGCTGGGCGTGATCCTGCACGAATTGCTGACCGGCGAGCTGCCGATCCATTCCGGCGGTACTGATCCTGCATCGTCCTCACGACAAGCGCTCGCACCGAGCGAAGCCCTCAGGAAGGCCTCCGCGACCCATACGCAGACGACCGCGCGCGATCTGGCCGGCGACCTCGACACGATCGTGCTGAAGGCCCTGCATCCCGAGCCGCAGCGGCGCTATCCCTCGGCGCTGGCACTGGCCGACGACTTGCAGCGCTTCCTCGATGGCCGACCGATCTCGGCGCGCCCGGACACGCTCGGGTATCGCGTCGGCAAGTTCGTGCAGCGCCATCGTGGCGGTGTCGCCCTCGGGGTGCTGTCCCTCGCCGGCATCGTGGTCGCGCTCGGTGTTGCGTTGTGGCAGGCGCGAGAAGCGCGCGAACAGGCGCAGCGTGCGGACAACGAGGCGCGTCGGGCCGAGTCCGAGGCCGCGGTCGCCCGGGACATGAGCGCGCGCAACAAGCGCGTCAAGGAGTTCTGGATCACCGTGTTCCTGCAGGAGGATCCGCTGCGTCGCGATGCACGCGGACCGCTGACGATGGCCGAAGCGTTCGAGGACACGCTGCAGCGCATCGATACCGAACTCGCCGACGATCCCGCGCTGCAAGGCGATCTGCTCGATGATTTCGGCGAGATCGTCACCGCCAAGGGCGACTTCGCGCGTGCGCAGTCCCTGTTCGAGCGTGCGCTCGCGAACGCCGAGAAGGCGCATGGCCCGAACGACCCGGCGGTGGCCGAGTCCCTGGTCAATCTCGGCGTCCTCGCCGGCTATCGCGGGCATCGAACCGAGAGCAAGCCGCATCTCGAGCGCGCCGTCGCGATCCTGGAAAAGCAGGTGCCGCAGGAGCCGCTTGCGCTCGCGAACGCCTATTCGGCGCTGGCTGCCCTGCTGCGTGATGCGGGCGAGTTGCCGAAGGCGGCCGAGTTGATGCGACGGGCATTGACGATGTTCGACGGCGTCGATCCCGACCTGCCGGCACGGATCGCGGCGCTGCACAATCTCGCGACGGTGCTGCTCGACAGCGGCCGCCATGACGAGGCCGAACCGCTGATCCGCGAAGCCATCGCGGCCACCGAACGGACGCAGGGTGTCGACGCCGCACCCCTGGTGATCCTGATGGAAGGTCTGGAGCAGGTGTTGTCGGCGCGCGGCGCGCTCGACCAGGAGCATGCCTTGGGCGCGCGCCGGCTCGCGATCGCACGGAAGAATTTCGCGCAGGACCATGCCTGGACGGCCTCGGCCCTGGCCGAGCACGGCTGGCAGAAGTCGCGCATGGGCAACTGGCAGGAAGGCGAGGCGATGATCCGCGACGCCATCGCGATGCGGCGACGCTTGAATCCCGCCGGTGCGAACACGGTCGAGCCCTTGCATCGGCTCGGACAAAGCCAGTTGCGCCGTGGCGACGCGGTCGCCGCCTTCGCGTCGCTGGACGAAGGCCATGCGACGTGCGCGGTGAACGGCATCGCCAACGGCAAGGTCTGCCTGACCATGCGCGCCAACCGCGCCGCAGCGATGGCGCTCGTCGGTCGTGGCGAGGAAGCACTGCGCGAGTCGGAACAGGTGATCGCCCTGATGCGCGAACGCTATCCGACGGCGCCGGACGAACTGGCCCAGGCGCAGGAGGCGCAGGCCCGCGCCTACGCCGCGTTGGGGCGTTACGAGGAAGCAGCCGCAAGTCAGCGCGAGGCGCTCGCCGCATTCACGGCGATCTATGGCGCGCAGCGCAGTGCCGGCGTCAAGGCGCGACTCGACGCCTACGCCGCGGCGGCGGCTCGCACGGACTGACGCGTCACCATCTGTTCCAAGCCATAACGCCGCCTTAGCGCCGCCCTCGATATCGTTGCGCACCTTCCCGAAGTCCGTCCCATGTCCGCATCCGCGATTGACGTCTCGCCGCCTGTTGTCGTTCGGTCCAGTGCCCTTGTTCGCGTGCTGCATTCGTTCTGGTTGACTTTCGCCTGCGCGCTCGCGCTCGGTCTCGCGTTCCAGGGATCGCGTGGACTGTGGGAAACCGACGAGGGGCGCTATACCCAGGTGGCGATGGAAATGCTGCGCTCCGGCGACTACATCACGCCGCGCCGCCACGCCCATCACATCCATCCGACCAAGCCGCCGATGACCTACTGGGCGATCGCGTCGAGCGTCGGCCAGTTCGGTCGCAACGAATGGGCGGTGCGCGCCCCTTACGCACTGGCGTTCGCGTTGACCGTGGGTCTGCTGTTCGGCATCGGTCGACGCCTGACGCCGTCCTTGCCGGGGTTGCCGGCGGCGATCTACGCCACGACGGCCTTGTCCTTCTTCGCGGCGAACCTGGTCACCACCGACACGCTGCTGACGCTGATGACCACGCTCGGCGTGTTCGGCTACATCGGCGCGCGCTGGCCCATGCGCGACGAGCATCGCGCCTGGCCATGGATCGTGTTGATGTGGGCAGGCTTTGGCCTGGCGTTCCTGACCAAAGGACCGCCCGGCTTGCTGGCCTTGCTCGCGATCCTCGTCTTCGACGCGTTGCAGCCGCAACACCGCACGCGCCAGTTGTTCGACCCGCGCGGCCTGCTCGTGTTCGCGGTGCTTGGATTCAGCTGGTACCTCGCGGTGATCGATCGCAATCCGGGACTGATGACCTACCTGATCAACGAGGAAGTGGTCGCGCGCGTCGCCAGTTCGGAACATGGTCGGTTCCCGCAGTGGTGGGGCGGCTTCTACGTCTACGGCTTCACCTTGCTGCTCGGCACGCTGCCGTGGCTCCCGACCGTGTGGCGCCAGTTCAGGGCCGTGCCGGTGACGAGGGCGCGCTGGTCGGCGTTGACGCCCGATGCGAAATTCCTTGCGACCTGGATCGCCCTGCCGTTGCTGGTGTTCATGCTCGCGCGTTCGCGCTTGCCGTTGTACCTGCTGCCTTTGTTTCCGGCGTTGGCCTTGGTGGTCGCGCGGCTGTGGATGGCCGAACCGGAACGCCTGTCGCGGCGCCTGTTCTGGATCCCGTTCGTGGCGGTGGCCCTGGTCCTGCTGAAGTTCGGCGTCGCCCACCTCGACAACAACAAGGACATGCGCCACTTCGCGAAGGTCATCGACCGCATGGTGCCGTATACCCCGAAGGAAGTCGTGTTCATCGACGAGTCGCCGCGTTACGGCTTGGGCTTCTATCTCGACTGTCCGACCGAATGGGTGGGCTTGTACGACAATCCGCTGGTCCGATACGACGACACCCTGGAAAACGAGTTGCACCAGTCCGAAGGCAAACGACTGTTCCTGGTGCGTCCGGAGAATTACGATCACTTCGTCGCGCGTGCGCATGCGCTGGGTCATCACATCGAGCGATTCGGAGAATCGCACCGCTTCGTGATCGCCGGCGTGCGCCGCGACAGCAACAACCAGCGCAATTGAGGTGACGGATGCGTGCCTTCACGATCTTCGCAGCAACCCTGGTCCTGGCCGGATGCGCCAGCAGCGGGCGCATCGCTCCGCCGGCGCAGTCGGTCGATGCGCGCGTCGACACGGTCAAGGCGTTCGTCGCTGCGTTCAATGCACACGACGCGACGCGCATGGCGGCACTGGCGAGTCCGCAGATCGAGTGGTTGAGCGTCGATGGCCGCAGCGTCACCGTCACCTCGATCGGGCGCGCCCAGTTGCTGTCCGAGATGGCTGCGTACTTTCGAGGCTGCCCGAGTTGTCGTTCGCGGATCGAGCAGGTGGTCGCCGCACCGGAGCGCGTCGTGACCGTCGAACTCGCCTGGTGGCAAGGCGAGCGGGGCCCGCGCGAGCAGAGCAGCGTCGCCGTCTACGAGTTCGACGGTGCGCGCATCCGACGCGTGCATTACTTTCCGGCCGAAGCTGCGTCGGCGGCGGGATCGACCGGCTGCACCACGCGTCCGTGCTAGCCTAATCGGCCTTCGGCCGGCTTCTGGCGGCCCTTCCGTTTCCCCATTCAATCGTTGCGACCCGGTCGCGACGCCGTGGAGTCATGCATGGACAAGAGCTTCGTTCCCGGCGACATCGAGTCGCGTTGGTATCCGCAGTGGGAAGCCAGCGGCTATTTCGCGCCGCAGGGCGACGGCGAGCCGTACACGATCATGCTGCCGCCGCCGAATGTGACCGGTACCCTGCACATGGGCCACGCATTCCAGCACACCATCATGGACACGCTGATTCGTTACCAGCGCATGTGCGGCAAGCGCACGTTGTGGCAGCTCGGCACCGACCACGCCGGCATCGCGACCGAGATGGTGGTCAGCCGCCTGCTCGAACGCGAAGGCCAGACCCGCAACGCGCTCGGCCGCGAACAGTTCGTCGAACGCGTGTGGCAGTGGAAGGAAGAATCCGGCAGCACCATCAGCCGCCAGATGCGGCGCATGGGTGTCAGCGGCGACTGGTCGCGCGAACGCTTCACGATGGACGAGGGCCTGTCGAAGGCGGTCGTCGAAACCTTCGTGCAGTTGCACGCGCAGGGCCTGATCTATCGCGGCCAGCGCCTGGTGAACTGGGATCCGGTGCTGCTGACCGCGATCTCGGACCTGGAAGTGGTCAGCGAGGAAGAGAACGGCAAGCTGTGGTCGATTGCGTATCCGCTGGCCGACGGTTCGGGCCAACTGGTCGTCGCGACCACGCGCCCGGAAACCATGCTCGGCGACGTCGCGGTGGCCGTGCATCCGGAGGACGAGCGTTATGCCGGATTGATCGGCAAGACCCTGAAGCTGCCGCTGACCGATCGCGAGATTCCGATCATCGCCGACGCCTATGTCGACAAGGACTTCGGTACCGGCTGCGTCAAGATCACGCCGGCGCATGACTTCAACGACTACGAAATCGGCAAGCGCCATAGC
>DATMVT010000131.1:0-4925 GCA_035562895.1 Patescibacteria group bacterium
TCAAGCAGGCGCTGTCGCATGCCGAGGCCGGCGCGGACGTGGTCGCGCCCAGCGACATGATGGACGGCCGCATCGGCGCGATCCGCGACGAACTCGAGAACAACGGTTTCCCGAACACGCGCATCCTCGCCTATTCGGCGAAATACGCGTCGGCCTTCTACGGCCCGTTCCGCGACGCCGTCGGTTCCGCGGGCAACCTCGGCAAGGGCAACAAGTACACGTACCAGATGGATCCGGCCAATTCGGACGAAGCCCTGCGCGAAGTCGAACTCGACCTGCAGGAAGGCGCCGACATGGTGATGATCAAGCCCGGCCTGCCTTACCTCGACATCGTGCGCCGGGTGAAGGACGCCTTCGGCGCGCCGACCATGGTTTATCAGGTCAGCGGCGAATACGCGATGCTGAAGGCGGCCGGCCAGAACGGCTGGATCGACGAACGCGCCTGCGCGCTCGAAGCCCTGACCAGCATGAAACGCGCCGGCGCCGACGCCATCCTGACCTATTACGCAGTCGAAGCGGCACGCTGGCTGAAGTCATGAAGATCGCGAGCTGGAACGTCAACTCGCTCAAGGTGCGCATGCCGCACCTCGAAGAATGGTTGGCGCTGGCCAAGCCCGACCTCGTCGCGCTGCAGGAGATCAAGATGGAGACGAAGGCGTTTCCGGCCGAGGCGTTGCGCGCGCTCGGCTATGAAGCGGTCGCCTCCGGCCAGAAGACCTACAACGGCGTCGCGATCCTGGCGCGCACCGCACCGACCGACGTGGTGACCGACATTCCCGGCTTCGCCGACGAGCAGCGTCGCGTGCTTGCCGCGACCGTCGGCGACTTGCGCATCATCGACCTGTACGTGGTGAATGGCCAGGAAGTCGGCTCCGACAAATACCGCTACAAGCTCGAGTGGCTCGCCGCCGTCACCGACTGGTTGCGTGACGAGATCGCGAAGCACCCGAAGCTGGTCGTGCTCGGCGACTTCAACATCGCGCCGGACGATCGCGACGTGCATGATCCGGAGGCCTGGCACGAGCAAGTCCTTTGTTCGAAGCCGGAGCGCGACGCGCTGAAACGCATCCTCGACCTCGGGCTGCACGACAGCTTCCGCCTGAAGGACGACAGTCCGGGCCAGTTCTCCTGGTGGGATTACCGCCAGGCCGCCTTTCGCCGGAATCTCGGACTGCGCATCGATCTGGTGCTGATCAGCGAGGCCTTGCGCGGATCGCTGCAGGCCGCCGGCATCGACCGCGTGCCACGCACCTGGGAACGCCCAAGCGACCACGCGCCGGCCTGGATCGAACTCGGCTGACTCAGTCGCGCACGCGGGTTTGCGGCGCGTCGGCGAACAGCCTCACCGCGCGATCGGCCTGGCGGGCGGCGCGCTTCAGCACGTCGGCGGTCAGCGCATCGGCCTGGTGCAACCATCGTGCGGGATCGGGTGAATGCTCGCCCGCCTGCGCGAAGGCCGGCACCGTGGCGGACTTGCGCAAGCCGAGAAAGCGACGCAGGCGACGGTGTTCGTCGGCGGTCGCGGACATCAATCGGTCGAGCGACACCACGCACCATCGCGACGGTGCCAAGCCAGACAGACCATCCAGCGCGGCAGCGGTCAGGGTCGACCATTGCCAGGCGACGACTTCGGGCAATGGCCGCGACGTCAACGCGCTCCAGCCCGGCGGCAACGGCCCGACCCAGGGTCGGCCGTCGCGCAACGTGACGCCCGAGTCATGCGGCCGCTCGGCCGCGACCCAACGGTCCAGCATCGCCGCCAGGTTCTCGCGGACGTCGCGGTACAGATAGACGAAACGCGCATTCGGAAACCACGCGGCGAGACGGGTCACGTTGAGCGCGAAGCGGGCGTCGTGTTCGATGCGCTGCAGTCGCCCGCCGCCGCGTGCACGCGTCTCGGCGAGCTGCCCACGCAAGCGCGCGAGATCGAGATCGCCCCAGCGATCGTCCCGGGCTCGCCCCGGCGGATCGCCGAGCGATTCAATCCCGGCGAGGCGACTGTTGGCCAGTTCGCGGCCAGTCGACAGCCAAAGCGCCAGTCGGCGTCCCTGCGCGCCCGGGGCGGCGACCACGAAGACCGGCCCCCGCCCGACACCGATGAAAGGTGGCGGCAACCCTGGAAACTGTGATGTACTCGGCACTTGTCAATGATCCGGATCAAATTCGGGAGGGTGGTCAGATGTCGAACCAGCATGATGGCGTGAATTCCGCAGCGGGCAACAAGCACACCGCGATCGGCCCGGTGACGGTCGCCCTGGCCAGCGTCGGCGCCGCGCTCGCGCCGCAGGCCGAGGCCGCGACCTTCACCGTCAACAACACCGCGGACAGCGGCGCCGGCAGTTTGCGCCAGGCGATCGAAGATGCGAACGGTGCCGCCGGCGCCGACACGGTCCTGTTCCAGGCCGGCGTCACCGGCACCATCACCCTGACCTCGGGCCGTCTCGACGTCAGCGACTCGGTGACCATCACCGGACCGGGCGCGGCCAGTCTCGCGGTCAGCGGCAACAACGCTTCGCAGGTGTTCTACATCTGGAGCGGTGCCGCGGGCAACGTCATCGATGTCGAAATTTCCGGGCTGACCATCACCGGCGGCAATACTTCCGACAGCGGCGCCGGCATCGCCAGCTTTTACGAGAATCTGACCCTCGACGGCGTCGTCGTGACCGGCAACACGTCGTCGAGCGTCGGTGGCGGCATCGCGCTGTTCAGCGACTACGAAGGCGACTCGGTCACGATCCGCAACTCGACGATCAGCAACAACACCGGCACCTACGGCGGCGGTATCTACATCGAGGATACGGGTGCACCCCTGGTGATCGTGGATTCGACCGTCACCGGCAATACCGCCGAGGCGGATGGCGGCGGCATCTATCTGTACGACCCCGATGACGACATCACCATTGAACGCACGACCATCAGCGGCAACACCGCGCTTGGCCAGAATAATCGCAGTCCAGGCGGCACTTACCCTGCGAGCGGCGATGGCGGCGGCATCGGCTTCTACAGCGCCGACAGCGGCACCTTCCGCATCGTCGACAGCACCATTTCCGGCAACAGTGCCGGCGATGGCGGCGGCGTCTACATGTATGACGCCGACCAGCCGTTCGAGATCGTCAACACCACGATCTCGGGCAACACCGCCAACGGTCAAGGCGGCGGCATCGCGTTCTACTATGCCGGCGACGACAGTGGCCGCATCGCGCACAGCACGATCACCAACAACTATTCGTCGAACGAGGGCGGCGGCATCTACGCCTACGACGGCTTCGTCGACATCACGCATTCGATCGTGGCCGGCAACGATTCCGATTCCGGATTCCGCAACCTCGACGGCAGCGGCGATTTCGAGACCGATTTCAGCATCATCGGCGATGTCGCCAATCCAAGCGTGACGGACAATGGCGGCAACCAGTTCGGCATCGACCCGATGCTCGACGTGCTCGCCAACAATGGCGGCTCGACCGAGACGCATCTGCCGTTGGCTGGCAGCCCGGCCATCGATGCCGGCGATCCGGCCTTCGTCGGTCCGCCGAACACCGACCAGGCCGGCAACCCGCGCGTCGTCGGCGGCGGTATCGACATCGGCGCGCTCGAAGTCCAGGCCGCGGCCGCGCCGGTACCGCAAGTGCCGGTTCCGGCGCTCGGCCTGTTCGGACTGGCGGCCGCCGCGCTCGGCATCGGTGGCGTCGGCGCCGTCGCGGCGCGTCGTCGCAGGCGTGCTGGTGGTCCGCTGGCCGCGGTCGCCCTGGGCGTCGCGATGCTCGGCAGCCTGCATGCCCCGCTGGCCGAAGCGCGCAATCGCCCGGACACCACGCGCGTGGCCACCACGGTGAGTTCGGCGGCGCTCGAAGGCACGTCCGCGCGGATGGCCTTCGCGAACGGCCAGTCGTTGACCATCGATGCCTCGAAGCTGGTCATCCGTGACGGCCGACATGGCGTGGCGGCAGCGCGCTCGGTCGACGCGATCGCGGATGGCCAGGCCGTGGTCGTGAAGACCAAGTTCAACCGTGACGGCTCGGTGCGCGAAGTGCGCGTGCGCCTGTTCGCGACGCTGCAGCAAGCCCAGCGTTCTGCCGCCAAGAACTGATCCGTCCATCGCACGTGGTCGCGAACGCCCCGGTCATGCCGGGGCGTTTTCGTTTCGGTGCGACGCCGGCTTGACTGCGGTCGGATGGCGACGATCCCAGTACAGCGCGGCGGCGAATGCGACCACGATCGGCCCGAACCAGCTGATCAGCTGCAGCGTGCTGCCGGCGAGTTCCGGGAACAGTCGCGGCAGGCCGATCCCGAGAAAGGCGATATGGGTGGCGACGCCATTGCCCATGATCGCGCGGTAGTGCTGGCGCAGCCACCACTTCGCGCCTTCGGGTCCGCGGCGCACGTCGCGCCAGGTGCCGATGCCGAGGAAGAGGCCGACGAAGGCGAAGCCCATGAACAACGGAATGCCGCGCACGTAGCCGAGGACGAAGATGACGAGTCCGCTGGCGAAGCTCAGCGCACCGAGCAGACGAAAGACCGGACCCGTGAATCGCTGCCAGTCGCGCTTGTCGCGGATCGCGCGCCAGGCACTCCAACTGGCTGCGGCAGTGATGACGATGAGATAGCTCAGGAAACTCGCCGACACCACCTTGCCCCGACCGAACAGCGTGGCCGCCATCACCAGTCCCGTGGCCATGATCACGCACATCGCGACCAGATAGATCTGGCCGACACGCACATGCAGGGCGCCGCCCTTGCGCGCCAGGCCGGCGGTCCAGAATCCGGCGAGCGCCAGCGTTCCGGCACCGATATGCAGGGTCTTCGTGATCGTGTACAGGTCCATCAACCTTCTCCTCGTGGCGCCGACATGGTCACGCCGGAACCGCCGTCGCGGCAGACGCCGCCAGTCATGCCACGACCTGCCAGAGGTCATACCGGCTTGCATC
>DATMVT010000132.1:0-3306 GCA_035562895.1 Patescibacteria group bacterium
CAAGTGCAGACCTATGATCCCGTGACCTTCGCCGGCGTTTCGGCGCTGCTGATCGCCGTGACCATCGGCGCCTGTTGGCTACCGGCAAGACGCGCCGCAGGTGTCGCGCCGCGACAGGCCCTTGGCTAGTGAATGGGTAAGAGATGGTCCAACAATTCGTAGGGATCGATTCTGCACATCGTCACGCGACGGCCCTTTCGGGTGCCGTTGGCGTTTCCGGGCCCTTGAAATCCGCGCGGCGGCGGCCATCGTCCGTTGCTCCGACTGCTGGAATCCGCCCGATGAAATACCTGCACACCATGGTCCGCGTGAGTGATCTCGACGCATCCCTGCGCTTCTATCGCGATGCGCTCGGGCTGGAAGAACTCTCGCGCCGGGATCATCCGCAGGGCCGGTTCACGCTGGTGTTCCTGGCGGCGCCGGGCGACCACGCGGCGCAGGTCGAACTCACCCACAACTGGGATCCCGAGGCCTACACCGGCGGGCGCAACTTCGGTCATCTCGCCTATGCGGTGCCGGACATCTACGCCGCCTGCGAACGCCTGCAGGCCCATGGCGTGACGATCAACCGGCCGCCGCGCGACGGGCGCATGGCCTTCGTGCGGTCGCCGGACGGGATTTCCATCGAGCTGTTGCAGGACGGCCCGGCCTTGGCGCCCGCCGAACCCTGGGCGTCGATGGCGAATACCGGCAGCTGGTGAGCGCGCGCTACTCGAAGCCGTCGACAAACAGCAAGTTGGAGATCGTATAGGTCGCGACCCGCGACGCGTCGACGCCGTGAGTCGTGGTCACCGTCCATGTCGCCGAACGGGTGGCGGGTGCGGCGGGCGTGTCGAACTGAACCAGGAACGCGCCGGCGCCAGGCAGGAGCGCGTAGGGCAGATGATTCAGCACCGTGCCGATCGCGGAGTCGACCAACGTGTGCGTGGGCAGGGTGTAGGTGCCGGTGTTGCGCACTTCGTAGCCGACCACGACCTTCTGTCCGGGCACGAAGGCGATCGTGTTCGCGATCGGCAGCGTGCACGTGGAGATGTCCGCCGGGTTTGAGCAGACGCTGGTCGCGGGCGCGACCGTCGCTTCAAGCGTGAACTGCGGCGCGAGCACGTCGATGCCGTAGACGTCAGCGTCCGCGGCGGCGACGCCACCCGCAGCGGTGCCGGTCCAGGTCGCCGAGCGCGTGTCGAGGCCGATCGCCAATGGCGCGGCGAAGCGCTGCGTCAGGAAAGCGGATGCGCCGGGCGGCAGGGTGTAAGGGAAGTTGTTCAGCAGGAAGCCGAGATCGCTGTCGACCAGCGAGTGCGACGTCAGCGCGATGTCGCCGGTATTTCGCACCGAAAACCCGACCAGGACTTCCTCGCCCGGCTCCACTTGCAGGATGTTCTGCCCGGAAGGGGGCAGCGCGCAATTGTCGGGATTGCCGGGGTCGGTGCAGTAGATCGATGGTTTGCCGATCGTGGTTTCGAGCTGGATCTGTGCCGCCGCGCGCGCTTGCGTGGTGGCAAGTGCGGCAGCGAGCAGCAGCGACGTGCGTGCGATCGACATGGCATGACCTCCGTGACGGGTGGCATCGCCATTTGGACACATCGGGCGTGGCGCGATTTGACCTGCGTCATGTGCACGCCATTGGATACTGAAGCAACACATTGCCACGGCTTCGCCGCATGGCATGGAACTTGTGACGTGCTGCGCATTCCGGGTGGCAGTCATGACCGATCTCAACTTCGTTTCGAAATTGCGGTTTTCCGCCGATCAAAGTCCCGAGCCTGACGATGCGGTGATCGCCCACGTGCTCGATCTCGGTGCCGGACGTCCGCGCATGAAGCGCGCTTTCTGCAGCGACGCGGGCGTCTGGTCCTGCGCGGATACCGGCGAGACCCTGGCGCCGCGCGGTTCGCGCAGTCTGGTGATGGGCTGGGTGCCGGGCGACGACGACCAGGAGCGGAAGTACCGCACCCGATTCGGTTTGTAACAAAGCGCTTCCGCAGCCGGCGTGCTTGCGGCATCCTGCGCGCCCATGAGCCAACGCATCGCCTTTGCCGCCAGCAAGACCGAGGAAGCGCAGTCCGTCCTCGTGGCTCTGCGCGCGGCGCATGGCGAGATCAAGCCCGCGGAAGCCGATGTGATCGTCGCGCTCGGCGGCGACGGCTTCATGCTGCAGACCCTGCACCGGCATCGCGATCTCGGCTTGCCGGTGTATGGCATGAAGCTCGGCAGTGTCGGCTTCCTGATGAACCAGTTTCGTCCGGACGATCTGCTTGCACGCATCGCGCAAGCGCGCCCGACACAGTTGCGTCCGCTGGAGATGACCGCGGTGTCGGAGTCGGGTTCGACCGTGGACGCGATCGCGTTCAACGAAGTGTCGTTGCTGCGCCAGACCAAGCAGGCGGCGCACATCCGGGTGTCGTTGAACGGCGTCGTCAAGCTCGAGGAATTGATCTGCGACGGCGTGCTGGTCGCGACGCCGGCGGGCAGCACCGCCTACAACCTGTCGGCGCACGGGCCGATCCTGCCGCTGGATTCGCGCGTGCTGGCGATGACGCCGATCTCGCCGTTCCGGCCGCGGCGCTGGCGCGGCGCGGTGCTGCCGGCCTCGGTCGAGGTGCGCTTCGAAATCCTCGATCACTACAAGCGCCCGGTCAGTGCCACTGCCGACGCGAACGAGGTCCGCGACATCGTCGAAGTGACGGTCCGCGAATCGCCGACGCGCACCGTCACGCTGCTGTTCGACCCCGAACACAATCTTGAGCAACGGATTCTCGATGAGCAATTTGCGTATTGAACGAAGCCCGCTGCTGGCGGCCCTGATGCTCGCGCTTTCGGCCACGACCAGTGCCGGCGACTGGCGCGCGAAAGTCGAGCCGGCGCTGTGGGATCGTGCCGCGAAATCGTCGGCACCGATCGATGTCCTGATCACGCCGATGGCCTCCGGCAAGGCCGGCATCGACGTGGCCGAGTTGTCGCAACGCACGCCGCCCGCCGACCGGCCGCGCGTGATCCATGCCGCGCTCAAGGCCTTCGCCGACGCGAGCCAACGCGACACCCTGGCGTGGCTGGCACGGGAAGGCATTCCGCATCGCCGCTTCGTCGTCGCCAATGTCATCGCGGCGCAGGTTCCGGTCGGCAAGCTGGGTGCGCTCGCGCAACGCGATGCGACCTTGCGCGTCGACCCGGATCCGGTCGTGCGCCAACACTTGCCGAAGTCGGAACCGCATCAGTTCGGCAAGGCGGTGACCGCGATCGAAGCGGGCGTCACTTACATCAATGCCAACGACGTCTGGGCGCTGCCGGGGAGTCCGCGTGGTGCCG